>CAYOHQ010000129.1:0-8869 GCA_964403805.1 uncultured Thioalkalispiraceae bacterium
ACCGCATGCTATAAAACAAATGTCCCGACCTGATAGAATGATCTTAACAATAGAGATTAAAGAAGCAATATTTAATGGCCAAATAATCGAGGAATATCCTGAAGATACAAGGGGTGCAAGCTGTTTAGTTTTTCATTCACAGCAAGAACGTATATTGCATGTAGTTTGTTCGCCAAAAAATGAATATTTGGCTATAATAACAGCATACATACCTGCATTAGATCAATGGTCATCAGACTTTAAAACTAGGAGGTAATATGGAGTGTTTTCATTGTAAAGGTAAAATGGTGAAGGGCAATGCGCCTTTTAGCGCTGATCGTAATGGTTATCATATTTCATGGGAATCAGTACCTGCATGGGTCTGTACACAATGTGGTGAAGCCCTTTTTGAAGAAAATGAAGTTAATCATATTCAAAAAGCATTACAAAAAATTGATCATGAAACAAAGTCATTAACAGCGAATATCGCTTAATAATTCTATTGTCATTTTAATGCAACAAGCTGTTACAAAATATAATTTCACTTATCGCTTAATCCGCAACATCAGCACATCTTAATATTCAGATTACGGTAGAATAACCGTATGAATAAATTGCTCGAAATTAAAAACCTCACCAAGAAATACAATTCCGACACTGTCGTTGATAATATTTCGTTTTCAATTGCACAAGGAACGTGTTTTGGGTTATTGGGCCCCAATGGTGCGGGTAAAACCACGACTATCGAAATCATCGAAGGCATAACCAAAGCTAATTCAGGCGATATTTTATATCAAGGTAATAAAGTTGATGCTAATTTTAAAGAAATATCCGGCATTCAGTTTCAATCAACAGCGTTGCAGGATTTCTTAAGCGTTAAAGAAACTTTAACGTTGTTTAAAAACCTGTATAAAAAAACGGCTGATCTAGATGAGCTAATTGAGTTATGTTCACTAACCGAATACCTCAATCGAGATAATCACAAACTCTCGGGTGGCCAGCGACAACGCTTATTACTTGCGATTGCATTGATTAATGATCCTGAGGTTATTTTTTTAGACGAGCCAACAACCGGGCTTGATCCTCAAGCCAGGCGTAATTTTTGGGAATTAGTGAAGGCCATAAAAGCCAAAAACAAAACCATTATACTCACCACGCATTATATGGAAGAAGCATCGTATTTGTGTGATGAAATAATAATTATGGATCGCGGCAGTATTATAGCGCAGGGGACACCGCGAGATTTATTAAGCCAGCATTTTGATGATATTTTATTACAATTACCAAAACAGGATTTTACCATTGATGCAGAGCAACACGGGTTAACAATATCACAACACGATGAATTTATTACCATTCATACCGACAGTGTGCATAAAACCATTATGTTACTCGAACAACAACAAATTAGTCTGGCACGATTAGAAATTCGCTCGCGCAATCTGGAAGACTTGTTTATCGAACTAACCGGAAAAGAGATACGACAGTAATGAAACGATTTTTAGCGGTATTCCATGCTCGCAATATCGAATTTTTTCGGGATAAAACCGCACTCGCCTGGAGTATTTTATTGCCATTCTTTTTAGTATTTGGTTTTGCCTTTATCTTTGATGAAGGTGGCACCGATGTTTATAAGGTGGGTGTTTATGGTGAAATGTCACAACAACAAGATGCATTTTATACAATAAAACATATTGAATTCATAATGGTTAATGATTTGGAAAAGGCTATTGATAAAGTACGACACCACCAACTTGATATGGTAATCAATGCCAATCAAAATAATATTTACTGGATCAATGCTGAATCGACAAATGGCTATTTAGTTGAACGCTTAATGTGGGCAGCCCGATTAAATACTCAGGCACAACAAGCATTACGCCAAACAGTCGATGGCCGTGAAATTCGATATGTCGATTGGGTGTTACCCGGTATTTTAGGCATGAACATGATGTTTGGTTGCCTGTTTGGTGTTGGTTTTGTATTAGTACGTTATCGTAAAAACGGTGTGTTAAAACGTTTGAAAGCAACACCGCTAACTGCGTTTGAGTTTTTAAATGCTCAGGTGGCGTCACGTTTGTTATTGGTCGCGATCGTATCAACTAGTGTTTATGCCGTTTGTGATTGGGTGTTTGATATTGTGGTGCTGGGCTCGTATCTAAATATGTTTATCGTTTTTATGCTCGGCACCGTATCATTAATCGCTCTGGGGTTAATGATGGCAACGCGCATTAAGAGTGAGGAGCTGGCTAATGGCGTATTAAACCTGTTGTCGTTTCCAATGATTATCTTGTCTGGAGTGTGGTTCTCGCTTGAAGGTGCCCATCCCTATATAATCGCTATTTCAAAAATACTACCACTAACTCACATGCTTAGTGCAATCCGGGCAATTATGACCGATGGTGCAACTCTGATGGATGTTAGTAACCAGTTGATTATATTAATTATTATGAGTATCGTATTTCTAGTAATTGGCACGTTGGCATTTAAGTGGGAATAGTGATTTAAGTAGCATTCAAATTTAAAATATAATGGAACCACATTGACAAACGTACGATATGGGGAGAGGTAGTCAATATGACCATTCTTAATGCAACAGATGCACGTGCAAGGCTTTATAAGCTAATTGATGAGACTTCATCAACGCATCAGCCAATTCTTATCACGGGTAAACGCAATAATGCTGTTTTACTCTCAGAGGATGATTGGAAAGCAATAAACGAAACGCTTCACCTATTATCAATACCCGGTATGAGAGAATCGATTAAAGAGGGTATGGAATCTGATATCTCAGATTTATCAAAGGAACTTGATTGGTGAGTTGGGAAATTTATTATACTAATCAAGCTCAAAAAGATGCACGAAAATTAGCTTCTTCTGGCCTGAAAAATAAAGCGCAAGAACTACTTGAAGTAATTAAAGAAAATCCATATCAAAACCCACCACCGTTTGAAAAATCAGTAGGTGATCTTCTCGGTGCATATTCGCGAAGATTAAATATTCAACATCGGTTGGTTTATCAAGTTTATGAAGAAAAAAAAATTGTAAAAGTGTTACGGCTATGGACTCATTACGAATAGTGAGTTTGTTGCACTTGCAAATCAACTTGACACAAAACTAGTGACTCAAGATAAAAAAATAATACACGAATTTCCAGACACCGCGTCGTCGGTTTCTGATTTTATTCCAAATTGGAGATAAACACTATGTTAATGGCAACAAATCAAAAAGACAGTAACGCAATTAATAAAATGCGTGTAGCCGGTAAGATTGCAGCACAAGCACTGGAAATGATTGCCGAGCATGTCAAACCGGGAGTAACATCGGAATATCTGGATCAACTGGTACACGATTTTATAATTAATAACCAGGCGAATCCTGCCTGTTTAGGTTATAACGATTATCCTAAAACAACGTGCATCTCCATTAACGAAGTTGTTTGCCACGGTATTCCCAAAAATAAAAAAATTAAAAACGGCGATATACTTAATATTGATCTGGTCGTTGAAAAAGACGGCTATCATGGTGACACCAGTAAAATGTTTATTGCCGGTGATGCCTCAAAAGAAGCGCGTAAGATAGTTCGCGTTACACAGGAAAGTTTATATTTAGGAATCAGTGAAGTGAAACCCGGCGCTACTTTGGGCGATATTGGATATGTAATAGAAGAACACGCTATCGCTAATGGTTATACCATTGTAGAAGATTTTTGCGGACACGGTATTGGTTTAAAAATGCATGAAGAGCCTAATGTACTACACTACGGTGAACGCGGTGAAGGTAAAATTTTAACACCGGGTATGACTTTTACTATTGAGCCGATGTTAAACGCCGGTAAAAAAGACGTTAAAGTGTTGGCCGATAAATGGACTGCAATAACCAAAGATAAAAAATTGTCTGCACAATTCGAACATACCATCTTAGTAACGAATGATGGCTATGAAGTGCTAACAATACGCCAGGAAGAAAATATTTAAACTCACTCGAAACTATTCAGTGAAATTTAGAAAAGAGAGAAAAAGTGAGGATTTGGAATCGGGATAGCCGGCGGATTTAGACTTTAGTTAGCTTAAACTCATTCTAAATAATATCATTGTTTTTTGCATTGTTAATACACCGCTAAACTGTGTTTGTTTTAACACTTTAATAATAGTATTTAGTTAAAAAATCAGAACTGTGACCGCCTTCCGCTTTAAGTGGAAACTAGTAGACTACAAAAATAGTCCGACGTGGTAAAAATAGTTATCAGTGAAATAATATGGAAACATTTATTGAGCGATAACATAACAACCAGGAGCGTATATGTTTATAGGAATCCCAAAGGAAAATAAAAAATTAGAAACACGAGTTGCGGCAACGCCCGACTCTGTTAAAAAAATGTGTGAGCGTGGCTTTGATGTCATCATAGAAAAATCGGCAGGCTTGGAATCACATTACACCGACGATGCTTATCAAAGTGCAGGTGCAGGCATTGTTGATAAAAGCGATGCCATGTCAGCCGATGTGGTCTGTAAAATACATAAACCGGAAACAGATGAAATCGACAATATGAAAAAAGGTTCAGTGTTACTGAGTTTTTTGGATGTTTGTCACGATGACGGAACGTTTAACAAATTAGCCGATGCCGGCGTTAATGCTTTAGCACTCGAAATGATTCCACGCATATCCCGCGCACAGGGGATGGATGCATTATCATCACAGGCTAATATCGCGGGTTATCGTGCCACACTCGAAGCGGCTAATTTATATGGTCGGTTTTTACCAATGATGATGACCTCGGCTGGTTCAGCAAAACCTGCCAAGGTCATTGTACTGGGTGCCGGTGTTGCCGGTTTACAAGCAATCGCTACTTCAAAACGATTAGGGTCACAGGTGTATGCTTATGATGTGCGACCTGAAGTAAAAGAACAAATTGAATCACTCGGTGCAAAATTCATTGAACTTAAAATGCCAACTGATGGTAGCGGTGAAGGCGGCTATGCCAAAAAACTCGATATTAGTGATCAACAATTACAACAGGAATTATTAGCACAGGAATTAAAATCTTTTGATATTATAATTTCAACCGCAATGATTCCCTGCATGCCAGCACCAGTATTAATTACAGAAGATGCAGTAAGAGGCATGAAACAAGGATCGGTCATTATTGATATGGCCGCTGCATCCGGCGGTAATTGTCCGTTAACCGTTGCTGATGAAACCATCGTGCGCCACGGTGTTACTATTTGCGGTACAACTAATTTTCCGGCACTAATGCCATCAGACGCCAGTAATTTTTATTCCCGAAACTTAATGAATTTATTATTCCTGATGTTACAAGAAAAACAAGGCAAGCCCGAATTTCGTGATTACTCACAAGATGAAATCATGCAAATGTCGATGGTGACTTGTGAAGGTAATGTTTGCTACGAACGACGAATCTAATCAGAAGGATAATTTATGTCAGAAGCAATGATTGCATTTTATATTTTTATATTGGCTTGTTTTATTGGCTACATGGTGGTGTGGGGGGTAACACCGTCATTACACACACCGTTGATTTCATTAACCAACGCCATCTCCGGCATTATTATTGTCGGTGCCATTCTGGTTGCAGGTTTTTCGGGCGGAACCGAGAGTAATGGACAATACGCAGAAATTTTTGGATTTATCGCAGTCACGCTAGCATCCATTAATATTTTTGGCGGCTTTGTAGTAACGCAACGCATGTTAGCCATGTTTCAAAAGAAAAAAGCGGTCAATAAAACCGGGGAGGCAAAATCATGAGTGAGCAATTACCATTAATGTATTTAATTTCCGCGGCATTATTTATTCTAGGCTTAAAAGGGCTAACGTCTCCAGCAAGTGCGCGACGGGGTAATTATTTCGCAATGGCAGGCATGTTATTAGCAACAACAGCAACCTTACTAAATCCGGCGGTGACTTCCTATGGTTTCATATTGGCAGGAATTTTAGTGGGTGGCGCAATTGGTACAACCATTGCGCTAAAAATAAAAATGACGGCTATGCCGCAATTAGTTGCTGTTTTACACAGTTTTGTTGGTTTGGCTGCAGTACTAGTCGCAATAGGAACTTACCTAAATTATGCTAAAACTGGCCAATTAACAACGGTTCTTAAATGGGAAATATTTGCAGGTATATTAATTGGCGCAATCACGTTTAGTGGATCGTTAGTCGCATTTGGTAAGTTGCAAGCAATACTGTCAGCTCGCGCTGTTGCATTTAAAGGTCGTCACTTACTGAGTTTTGCATTGCTTGTTGCTATGTTTGGCTTTGGAGCCGATTTTGTTATCAATGAGAATATGATGTCAATGTTTATCATGACCGCACTAGCGCTCACTTTAGGTTTCATGCTGGTCATTGCCATTGGTGGTGCCGACATGCCGGTGGTGGTGTCGATGTTAAACTCGTATTCTGGTTGGGCAGCCGCGGCGACCGGTTTTACATTACACAATCATCTGCTAATAATTACCGGCGCATTAGTTGGCTTCTCTGGTGCCATTTTATCTTACATTATGTCAAAGGCCATGAACCGTTCAATTGTCAGTGTGATATTTGGTGGTTTCGCAAATTCTTCCAGCGCGACAGACGCTATGGGGATGACCGGCGATCAAACGGTTAATCCAGCCGCAATCGAAGATGCCGTCTTCATGATGGAAAATGCCGATAACGTGATTATTGTGCCGGGTTACGGTATGGCTGTTGCACAAGCACAATTGGCACTATCCGGATTACTGGAATCACTCGTAGAAAAAGACGTTAATGTGACTTTTGCAATTCATCCGGTTGCTGGGCGTATGCCGGGGCACATGAATGTATTACTGGCCGAAGCGGATGTTCCCTATGAAAGCGTTGTCGAAATGGATGAAGTTAATCCTCGTTTTTCAGGAACCGATGTGGTGTTAATTGTTGGTGCTAATGATGTGACCAATCCTGCTGCAAAAACCGATGAGAGCAGTCCAATTTATGGAATGCCAATTCTTGAAGTGAGTAGAGCAAAACAGGTTTTTGTAATAAAACGCAGTATGAAACCCGGTTATTCCGGTGTTGATAATCAGCTTTATTATAGTGACAACTGTTCTATGATATTCGGGGATGCGAAAGAAGTGTGTGAAGGTTTGGTATCACAACTTAAAGCAGCATAAGGTATTTCGGGAACAGCCATTCTTAATATTAAATTTATTTATTTTGAACTTTTCTAAAAGTGTGCAGTCCTATTTCATACATAGGTACTTGACAGAATAAAAATAAAGTAGATAATTCCAATTCTATAAAATATTAAGAGTGAGTTTTGAGTAGTGCATCATGGATAAGATGATAGAAGTGTTTGGTTTACAAAAAGATTTTGCTAATCAGACAGTTGTCGACAATATTTCATTTACTGTCGGAAAAGGTGAAGTGCTCGGTTTTTTAGGCCCCAATGGTGCGGGTAAATCCACCACCATGAAAATGCTGTGCGGTTTTTTATCGCCCACTAATGGTTACGCCACTATCTGTGGCCACAATGTCTTAACCAATCCAGTCGAATTAAAATCCTCCATTGGTTATCTGCCTGAGGGCGCACCTGCATACGCTGAAATGAATGTGATGGACTTTTTAACATTCATAGCAGAAATTCGCGGTTATACAGGATCAGAAGCGCAAGCAAAAGTAGCTGCGGCAATCGAAAAAGTGAATTTAGAGACAGTCGTTTACAAAACCATTGAGACCTTATCAAAAGGCTTTAAACGCCGAGTCGGTTTAGCACAAGCTATTTTGCATAACCCACCAGTCTTAATAATGGATGAACCAACAGACGGGCTAGATCCAAATCAAAAACACGAAGTCCGAAAACTAATTAGTGAAATGGCAAAAGACAAAGCCATTATTATTTCAACCCACATACTCGAAGAAGTGCCGGCTATCTGCACACGGGCAATTATTATAGCTGATGGAAAACTCTTGTTTGATGACACTCCCGATAAACTTGAAGCCTTAGGACAATTAGACAAAGTTTTTCGTGATATTACCTCAGGTAAAATCGACATGAGGAAACAAGCATCATGAATCTCGCCATAATAAAAGCCATATTTAAACGCGAATTAAAGAATTACTTTTCAACACCAGTTGCAGCAGTATTTTTAGTTATCTTTTTGGTGCTTTCCAGCGCCTTAACGTTTTATCTGGGCCAGTTTTATGAGCGTGGGCAGGCTGATTTACAATCCTTCTTTGCCTTTCATCCCTGGTTGTATTTATTTTTAATTCCAGCGCTATCAATGCGACTATGGTCTGAAGAACGTAAAACCGGCACCATCGAATTATTAATGACATTACCAATTTCAATTCCCGAAGCAGTCATCGGAAAGTTTTTAGCTGCATGGTGTTTCACCAGTATCGCCCTGTTTTTAACCTTCCCAATCTGGATTACGGTGAATTATCTCGGTAGCCCGGATAACCCGGTTATATTGGCTGGCTACATTGGCAGCTTGTTAATGGCAGGCGCATTTTTAGCGGTTGGCTCGTGTATATCCGCAATTTCAAAAAATCAGGTTATTGCATTTGTGATAACCGTGGTGGTGTGTTTTGGCTTTATTTTTAGTGGTTTTCCACTGGTGTTGGATTTTTTCCAGGGCTGGTTACCAGCCATTATTGTTAACGCCATTAGTTCTTTGAGTTTTTTAACCCACTTTAATGATATCGGGCGAGGCGTTATTGATTTACGCGACATAATATTTTTTAGTTCGTTCATTGTGTGTTGGTTATTTGCCAATGTAATTTTAGTTGAAATGAAAAAAGCAGATTAAGTAAAATGAAGAATGGAAACTCAAATAACAGCTTTTTAGGCAAAAATTTATATTCGATTAGTGGTCTGATTTTAGCGGCTGTATTAATCCTGGTGATTAATTTATTT
>CAYOHQ010000130.1:0-8859 GCA_964403805.1 uncultured Thioalkalispiraceae bacterium
ATTTCCTCTTTTATTTTACCTTTAGTTCACCCAAGTGCTTTGATATTTGTTTTTGTTAAATAGACTTTTGGTGCCATATCATCTTGATGCGCTTCCAACCAATTTCGTGCACATAGACACCAGCTATTACCGGGCTTTACACCTTCAAAACCCTTTTCAGGAATCGGAGTAGACAGATCATTACCTTTAAAACGTGAATATTCTAAAAATTCCTGAGTCATGTGAACACAAACTGTATGCGAGCCAACATCCTGAGGGCAAGTATTACAATGATTATCCCTGTAATAGCCAGTTTCAATGTCATTACCACAGGCGATTAATTTTTCACCAAATACATTCAGTGATTCTTTCATATAGGGATCAACATAACTCATAAATTACCTTTGAAAATTTCACTAGATCGTTCAATTAATAATCATTACTATTTCTAAAGCAGCCTTATAACTGCATTACTAACAGTAACATATTGAGAGCGAGATAAATTAATGATACTGTTCTACATGCTAATTTGAATAACAGCTTTTAAGTGTATATTTTCTAAGCTGTTAACAGTGAAAGAATATGAGAGGGAGCTTTAATTGCTTTGCAGTTACAAGCTAATGGGTGCTCAAGCTGGTCGCTGTATTTATTCAATATTAGATTAATTAACTTTAACAAGGAGGTCTATCATGGCTGTAAACAAAATTTATAAAATTGATAAAGGTTTTGAAAAGCAAGTGCTAGCTAAATATTTTCATGATTCCAAATTACAGAATTGTACTATGGTTGGCGACTCATCTGGCGCGATGAAAGCTCGTGAATTTATTGCACAAGGGCAACCAAGAATAAAAATTCTGGAATTTAAAAAAGCAACTTACATTAAAACTGAATCTGTATTAAATCATACAAATATTATCAGTGTACGAAATATTGGTGATTAACTAATGTTAATAGTGCTATCTACTTAGATAGCACTATTATTTTTTTAAACTGCTCTAAATATAATTCAAACGCAATCGCGAAATTCTGTTGAACACAAATAATGTAAATTTAAAATAGGCACTGAAGTGTTTTGGTAAGTGAAACACGAGTGTGCAAGTCGTTTTTTTTCAGCTACATAACGTGATGGCAAATCACAGAACCAGGAATCATTAACCATAATATGTTCAGGTGTTTCTTGTATTTGGATTGCAATGTAATTTAATGGTTCATTATCAGATTTCTGATAAGCAAATATACCAACCTGATTAACTTCTTGTTTTGTTCGATTACCAAAAAGTAATGAAAAATTAATTACTGGCACTAAATATTCGCGCCATGCTGTAACATAATGACAGTAATCAGGAGTAGCAGGAACGAGGTAAGCGGATATAACCGGAATATATTCTACCATTTCTACTTCATTTACAGCAAAATAATCGTCATTTGTGTCTTTTAATAACCAGGCACTATTTTCCATCACTAGTGGCCTCAATTAAATATCCATATAATTTTTCAACATTGGATAATAAATACAAATAATTCTGATAATAGACCAGCTTCAATATTGGGCTTAAAGGTAACAGCATAATTTCAGCTATTGTATGCATCATCAAACTATTCTCTTCAGCTTGAAACGATGAAACTGCCGAACATATAATTCCAAATTGACCATAGTCTGGATCCTGTAAACAAATACAATAACGATCGGATGCTATCAGGCAATCACGTTTAGTAAAATCTGCTGAAATAGCAAATACTGGCCAGTTACCCATATCATTCTTAAAATATCCGAGTACATTGTCACTACTCAAATCACTATTAATTTCAACTGTATCAATCGTTTCAACAACTGAAACCTCCTGTTGCGGTATGAGTAGACTAGTATTATCAAAACCAATTAATGCATACTGTGATTCTTGTTTATTCATGTCCAAAACTATCTGTTAGTAATATATTTATATCTTCTAATAATTTATCTTCGGTATAGGGTTTTGTCACATAGACGTTGACTCCAACTAATTTAGCATGCTCTCGATGCTTTTGTTGTGCTCGTGATGTAATCATAATGATGGGAATATCTTTAATGATGTCATTACCTCGAATGTATTGCGTGAGTTCCAAACCATTCATTCTTGGCATCTCCATATCAACTAACGCTATATCTGGCTGTTCTTTTTCGAGCAAATTCATTGCCTCTACACCATCAGAAGCTTGAATCGCTTCAAAACCAGCATCTTCAATCAGCTGCGTGAGTGATTTCCTGACGCTAAGTGAATCATCCACTATCAGCACCCGTACTCTGTCCGGCTTTACTTTGATAGCAGTATCGATATTAGTATTTTTAGGTTGTGTGACTCGAAGCGGAGAGCGTAATAATTCAAGAATATCAAGTACCGGGATAATATTACCATCACCGAGTATTGAGACACCAAGAACACCATGAATTTTGCCCATGTAGTTACCAGCACTTTTTATTACTAAATCATGACTATTTACTGCTGAGTCTATCGTTACAGCAATCATACCGGTATCACTGCGAATTAATATTACTGTTTTAGTTTCATCAATAATTGTCTGTTTTTGATCTAATAGAGCTGCAATTGTTCTTACTGGATAAATATTTTTTCCCAGTTGATACGTTACAGTATCACCAAGACGTTTAAACTGACCTGTGCCAGGTGCTAATACCTGGGTTAATGTTGACGTTGGTAAGGCTAGTAATTTGTCATTGCTATTGATAATCAGAGAATGACTCGTCACCAAACTAACAGGAAGACGAATTGTAATTTGTAATCCATTATTTTCACTTTCATCTAACTCAAGTGTTCCTTTTAATTCTTTTATCGTTTCATGAACAACATCTAATCCAACGCCTCGACCAGAAATCTGTGTTGCAGTTTCTCGTGTTGTAAATCCCGGTGTTAAAATCAAACGTGCTAATTCTTTTTCATCCACTTGATGATCGCTTCGTAACAAACCTTTTTCGATTGCAGATTTACGAATTTTTTTATAATCAAGGCCCTGACCATCATCATAACAAACAACTAATACATGATTTCCATCATGAGTGAATTTTAATCCTACCTTTCCTTCAGGCTCTTTAAGGTCAAATTCACGTTGATCCGGAAATTCTATTCCATGATCAATTGAATTTCGAAGTATATGCATAAGTGGATTTACCAGTTTATTTAATACTTCAACATCAAGCATTAAATCTAATCCATCGAGCTCGAGAGATGCTTGTTTATTTGTTGCACGACACACCTGTCGAATGGTTCGATGTAATCGTGACTCAATTGTTGAAACAGGCACCATTCTTGTTGCAATAACAACGTTTTCAAGTTCTTTATTCAATCTGCTCTGTTGTAGAAATAAACTATCGAGTTTAACTAATTCAGCGTGCATATCTTGTGAAATTTCTCGAGAATCGGCTACTGCTTCAATATAGCGATGTGTCGTTGAATATAAATCATCATATTGATCCATTTCTAATGCATCAAAATCAGGGTTCATATTATCATCAATGGTAAATTGATGGTGCACTGAATCTTTACCGCGTAAATCGATAATATTTTCAAGATCAAATCGACGTTGCTGAATCATATTATCCTGTTGACGAAAATGGTCACTTTGTTGTAACAAATGCCTAACTTGTGTTTGTATTTGCCCGACTGAAATTGAAACTTCACCAATTAAACGATACATGTCTTCAATTGTTAGTGTTGATACACGAATGCTATCTGAATTAACTGGACTGCAGACAGACTGAATGACATCAACTGGCTGTTTAACCGAGTCAATAGTATTATTTGTATTATTATCAGAAAAATCATTTTTCTCTATTTTGTTCGCCCAGTCTAAAACTGACTGTAATATTGTAATTGAATTTTCTGGTATATGATCTTCACCCAATACTGCATCAATCATAGATTCAATACAATCTGATGCTTCCTGTAATATATTATTAAGCGAATCGGGTATTATTTTAATTTGTTTTTTCAATAATAATTCAAAAATATCTTCCAGGTAATGTGCTAAATTCGCAATGCCTTTAATACCTATTAAATTTGCAGAACCTTTTAGGGAATGTGATAACCGTTGCGCTGCCTCGATATTATCATTAAGATTTTCACCTTTGTATAACAAAGACAAATGCCTCGAAAAATCTGCTGCGAACTGAGGAGCCTCTTGCATAAAAGCATCAACCACTTCAGGACGCGCATCTTGATCTATATCAAGTACGATATCACTCGGGTCTACATTTTTCGGTCTTTTTTCTTCAAGTTGAGCATCCAAAGATTTATCAGAATCTGTATTCAACTTTGTGAATAAATCGCGCCATGCGACTCCAGTTAATGGTGTTGGCCAGTTTTCGTTGTCGAGGTGATTAACAATATCCAGACATTTTTGATCAGAGACTGGATCGGATAAATATCCCTGTACAAGATTAATCCAGGGTTGAATTAAATCCAGTGTTTGATCTCGATCGTCCTTCGAGTAACTTGATAAAATTGTGATATTTTCAATGATAAAACTACAAACATCGGATAAACCATGGAGCTCTACTGATTTACACGCTTCCATAAAACATTCAACTAACGTAACATACTCGGTAACGCTATCAAGTAATTGCTCTTCTTCACCATAAACAACTTTAACTAGTAAATCGTCAAGATCATTTGAAATACCATTAAGTTCATTCGCTAGCAGCGTGATTATATTCTCAGAATTTTTATCTGCATACTGATTAAAAATATCATCATCGAAATCAAAATTTAGATCATCATCGTTATTTGTCTCAGAAATTAAATTCTCTTCATTTTCAGGATCAATAAAAAATATTTCTTGCCAGCGATGTGATATAGAACTGACAATTGTTTCAGAATCAGCATTAAAATCATCGAATATATAGGATTGCGAATTATCAATCCATTTAGATAAAACACAAAGACAAGTATAAGCTTCGGTAAATCCTGGTTCTGATGTAATAATGATATCGACATTTTTTTTAAAAATTATTCCATACTCGGCAATTGTATTTGTTTGTGGATATTCAGCGCAAATTGAGGTTATTTTTGTTATTTCATCAATACATTTCTCTAAAAGGGCATAGATAAAAATAAGATCATGTTTTGAACCAGTGTAATTACTGGTTGTTGTAATTGAATTTGTTACTCGATCCCTGGAATCGATCAATACTTCAATGCATTCAATTTTACATTGTTCTGAAAAATCAGAATGTTCAGATAATGTCGACATCGATTCTGTTAAATCCACTTAGCTAATCAAGCTGCAGGTAGTTTAAAAACTGACACTGATTTAATTAAATCATTAGAGAAGTCAGTTAAATCTTCAGCAAATTTAGCTTGTTCCTCCAGTTCAGTATTTGTTGATTCTGTGAACTCTTTAATACTAATTGCCTTACCCATAATTAGGTTACTCGCATTCATTTGCTTTTCTGATTGTTCTGCAATCTGACTGACTGATTTAGTTAACTCAATTGTATTTTTTTGAGTATCAATCATTTCTTTACCAGCTTTTTCGGCAAGCTTCGAACCGGAAACAACTTTATCAATTGTTTTATTCATAACCGACATTGTTTCAGCCGTTTCAGCTTGTATATTTTTAACCAGAGATGCAATTTTTGATGTCGAATCACGCGAACTTTCGGCGAGGCGTTGTACTTCATCAGCAACGACTGAAAATCCTCGTCCTGCCTCACCGGCTGCAGCAGCCTGCATACTGGCATTCAAAGCCAAAACATGAGTACGCTCAGCAATGGTATTAATAATGTCAACAACTGCAGTAATTTCCTGAGAACGCTCGCCTAAACGTTTAATCCGTTTTTCAGTTTCACTGATGGTTTCGCGAATATCATTCATACCGGTGGCGGTTTCGGTAACAGTCTTGAGTGCATTATCAGTATAATTAGAAGTTTGTAGCGCAATATTATTACAGGATTGTGCCAACTCAGACATATTCTTCATTGTTGTAGCACTGTCTTCCAATTTTTTCACTGCATCGATAATAATTTCACGTTCATGTTTTGCCATACTACTTACTTTTTGACCTTGTTCATTAATCGTTTCCGATGCATGTTGCACTTTATTTGCAACAGCTTGAATATTACCTAAAACACTCGCGGTTTCTTCAACCACCTGATTTATCGCATCTGATAACGGTCCGGTAACATTTTCTGCTACTTTCATTTTAATTGTTAAATCTTTTTCACTTACCTTTGATGTCGATTCCAATAAATCAATAATTGAATCATTTAACAACTCATTTTCAATTTCCAGCTTTTTCTGTAATGCAACTCGTTCTTCAATCATAGTGTCGAAAGTACGTGCCAATACTCCAAGTTCATCTTTTGAAGTCAAATTATTTCTTGCTTCATCGTCACCATTTGAATATGCTGAAATTGTATTAGTTATAATCCCAAATGACTGTATTAATTTTCTCGAAAGTGAGAACAGCGTAAACCCAAGTAATAGCGCACTAAGCATAATGACAGCAATAAATAAATAAGAAATATTTTTATTTGTAATTTCTAGATCGTTTAAAATGATATTTTTATGATCTTCGCTATTATCGAGAACTTTAACAAACACAGGTTCAACTAGTTGAACTTTCGTGCCTACTTCTTGAACCAACACATCAAGTTTAAAAATATCTTTTGCGATACTATTAAAGTGAATTTTATAATTATTAATTTGTTCTCTAATTTTAGTTAATGATATTTTACCTATTTTTGTAGATTTACTAGAACCAAGAATTTTAATGAAATTTGCATTTTCCTTATTCATTCGTGTGACATATTTCTGTTTTTGGCGGACTAAAAAATCTTTTTCATGTCGTCGCATTTGCAGCATAGATGCTAACAAGCTATTATTTCCTGTTTTACGAATTAGTTTTTCAGCGTTATGGACTATTTTTCGTAGTTTACCAATTTTTTCAGCTTCTTCATTAACAAGACCAATTGAATTAGTCAACACCACTGCTTTATTAAATGAATCTTCATATTTTTTAATATTAGAGGCTAAAAGTTCCAAATCCATTAGAGATTGTTCAGATTGGTTGTTTCGTATTAATGAATCTATTTTATTTTTGGTTTCACTTAGAGTAAATTTAAACTTTTTCAATAAAGATCCATCATAAGTTGAAAAGAATTTTTCTTCTAAAATTCTGGCTTCTAAATATGAAATGTGTGTTTCTTCAAGTAATATTTTGTCATCTTCGAGCGATGAAATTTGTAACCCTGATTGTTTTTCATATGAAAGAATGAAATAATAAATTCCTCCAATAAGTGAAAAACTAACTAAAGCACCAGTTAATACAATCATTAAATGGTGTGTAATTTTTAAATTGTGAAACAAATTCATTCGTGTGCTCCTGATTTTAACTTTGTCTTGCTTTCTATATAAATTTAACTTCCCATTTTAAGGGTATTAAAAAATCCAAATACGTCCCAATCTATCCAAATTGTATTACTCTGTTCATAACATTTTCTAATATGCGGTGACAATTTCTGAGGTAAATCTGCTAATACATCTACTTCATCATTATCAGTTAATGTAACTCTAAAAGGTACTTCATCAATATGAATGCCGACAGCTTGATCTTTCTCTCCAATTATCAGTATTTTTTTATGCTCAATTGTTGTTAAATTTTTATATCCAAAAATATCCGCCAAGTTAAAAATTGGTGTAATATTACCTCGTAAATTTGCCATTGAGTATAACCAGGGTGGTGCATTAGGGATTGTGCACATCGGTAGAGCATCGATTACTTCACTTACCACTTTTTGTGACTCTAATAATAA
Organism: uncultured Thioalkalispiraceae bacterium; assembly: GCA_964403805.1. Classification (GTDB taxonomy): domain Bacteria; phylum Pseudomonadota; class Gammaproteobacteria; order UBA6429; family Thiohalophilaceae; genus CAYQUC01. Next base: position 7,784 of record CAYOHQ010000130.1, read on the forward strand.
ACCCAAATCTCCTACCCTAAATGCATATGAATAAGACCCTGATAATTGTTTATTCGTTTCTGTCTGATAGCTATCAGACTGTGGCAAAATAAATCGTTTTTGCAGAACCTTACTTGGTAAAGCAAGATCATTTTCAGATACAGTATTTATCACGATATAAAATACTTGCTAGGCATACATCTTTATTTGATTTAAAATATCATCTTCAGTATAAGGCTTTGAAATCAAGGTGCGTCCACCTTGTTTTTCTGCCCATAATTTATCGGCTTTTTGTTTTTTGCTACTTACAAAGACGATTGGTATATCTTTCGTCTCAGGGTTTTTAAGAATTTGCCGACAAGCACTATAACCGTCAACATCATCCATCACGATATCCATAAATACCATATCGGGTTTTTCGGAAACACTTTTATCCACGGCATCCTGGCCATTTGTTGCAGAAATAATGCTTTTACCAGTTGTTGCAATTATTGATTTCAAATTCGCTAGATCAGCTGCTACATCATCAACTATTAATATTTTCTTTACTGACATTTACCTATCTCCTGTTTTTATCGTTGAATATTGCTTTTAATTTTTACCATCTGATTGTTGTTATTCAGTAGAATTTTACTTCGTCTATCCAAAATCTCTCTCAATTTAATATCTTGTGGTGGTTTTGTTAAATACATATCGCATCCCGACATCGCTCCTCGCACTTTGTCAAAACGTGAACCACGGCTTGTTAACATTACAACTTCTGCAATTGAATTGGCTTTGATCCATTTACATACTTTATAACCATCGACACCAGGCATCATCACATCCAGAAAGACTATGTCATAAATATTATCTTTTACCTTTCTTGCTGCTTGTTTTCCAGTTTCTGCAAACGTCATTTCAATTCTATTTTTACATAATAGCGGTAATTTATGTTCAAGATATTTGTGTACCGATAAACTATCGTCAACGACCAGAATTTTTATTGATTCGGAAATAATATCATCATATAAATCATGTACTAATTCTGATGAACTTATTGCTTCTAATTTTGCCAGAAAATTCTTAATATTTAATGGTCGCTTTATCGATATATT
>CAYOHQ010000131.1:0-8817 GCA_964403805.1 uncultured Thioalkalispiraceae bacterium
AATATAATTAAAATTGTTTAAAAAATAACATGTCGTCTTACTTATACAGTAGTCTATGAAAACATATTTTATTGTATTTGAAACATTAAATTTTTTTATCTCACGCGGTTTCTAAAAATCTTTACTAAGCAACTAAAATATAAACAAATAATATAAATGACTTTATTTTAGTGTAAGAATTCTTATAATATTTTTTTATTTAATAAAATCCAATTTAACATCCATAAACAAAAAAACCTCCGACAAAGGAGGTTTTTAATTAATGTGTATTTATTAGTTTGTGTTAATTTAGATTATCATTAATATAGCCTTCTTCTTGTTGACCCGTTGTTTCTTGTGTTGCAGGCAGTGTCTCTTGTATTGTTTCAGTTGCGGCAACACCTTCAACATAACTAAATACATCTTCTGAAATAACTTCACCTACGCCATTAAGAACCGAAACTTTCCATTCGCCAGTCCAGGTTGGTAGTAAATTCTTACTAGACCAAACACGCCACCGGGGTCCAGCAATTGCAAATTTAGTTTCTGCCATTACATTGCCATTAAATTCCCATCGGTGTGTTGCGGTTTGTCCTGACATATCACGTAGTTCAGTAAAATAAACAACACTTCGATTATTTGATTTTAACTTTTCTATTTTATCGATAGGCTCATGTTGATTGACATCTGACGTAAATACCGAGCGCGATACACTACCTTTTAAATAGCCTATTTGTTGATCCTGACCTGGATCCGTTTGATTTGATTGCGGTATTGATGTCTGATCTGTTTGCGAACTTGTTGTATTCGTTGCTGCCGGCATAACATCGGTTGCAGTGGTATCTAATACTATGATCTCACCTTCAGCGAGCATAACTCGTCCAGCAAATACATTAGTCACTAAAGAAAATACAATAAATGCGTAAAATAATTTTTTCATTTTGGTTCCCCATTCTAAACATTGGTGTGATCAGAGCATAGCCTACCTAAAATATTGTTCAATAAATTCAATAGCATCAATATAAATTTAATGTGATAACGTTCACAAATAGCTTGAAATATAGTCAATTAGAAATAAAAGTTAGATAAATTTCGATACTCACCATTATTAAAAAAATGAATATTTTCAGCAATTTTATTAAGTAAATTTTGTCGAGCCTGTCGACTAGCCCAGGCAATATGAGGCGTTACAATTAGATTAGTAAAAGTAGTGCTATTTTTTTCTAATAAAATACTTGCATCTGTTGGTGGTTCTTGTTCTAAAACATCTATTCCTGCTGCTGATATTATTTTATTTTTTAATGCATTTAACAATGCAGGTTCATCAACTACGCCACCCCTTGAAGTGTTAATTAAAATACTTGATGATTTCATTTTTTGAAATTGAGCAGAGCTCATTAAATGTTTTGTTTCATTATTTAGTGGACAATGCAGACTAATTACATCTGCTTGTTCCAAAACAGAATTAAAATCAATTCTTCCTGGCCTCACTTTAGATAATGGAACATTTTTATGCTCGGCAACAATGACCTTCATTCCAAAACAATGCCCCATCTTCTCAATAGCCTTGCCCAGAGTACCATATCCAATAATGCCAAGCGTTTTATCATTCAGGTTTTCAATATTATAATTTAATAAACTAAAAGAGTGGCTTTGATGCCATTCATTATTATCTAATGCATTTTTGTATGCCGGGAAGTTTCGAATTAAACCTAGAATCAAACCAAAAACATGTTGCGCAACTGATTCATTGGCATAATTTTCGATATTACAGACAACAATGTTATTTTCTTTTGCGGCTGGTAAATCAATATTATTCATACCTGTCGCAGCAATACACACTAATTTTAATTCTAAAGATGATGCTAGACTATTTTCATCTAATGGCACTTTATTACTAATAACAACCTGCTTATCTTTTATTTGAGTTAACACATCATCTGTTTCAGTAAAATTATTAAGCTGTAACTCGGATAATGCAGATTGTATTGCTGACATATCCATATCAGCATGATCGATTGTTTTTGTATCTAAAAATATGCCTTTCATCACCCTATTCCTGTCTTTCTCTTTTTACTTGTAATATATTCTAAGGTAAAATACTGGTTTTAAATACTAATGATACATGGATGCATGACTCACTATTATGGCCCAAAACTCTGAAATTACCCCTTTTGCTCATGATTCCAGTCCGGCTACTGGCATATTACTCACTAATCTAGGTACGCCATCTGCTGCAACAATACCGGCAGTAAGGCGGTATTTAGCTGAATTTTTGTCAGATACACGCGTAGTCGAGATTCCACCCTTTATATGGAAACCCATTCTATATTCTACTGTATTAACGCGTCGCCCCAAAGTGGCTGCCCATGCTTATCAGGCAATCTGGATGGAACACGGCTCCCCCCTATTAGTACATTCAAAGGCTCAACGTGATGGCGTACAACAAATATTATCGAGCCAATTTAAGGGGCCAGTTAAAGTCGCCCTCGCAATGAGATATGGCGAACCATCAATAGAATCTGCATTGAATGAGCTGCGTAGTGCCAATGCACAACGCATTTTAGTATTACCGTTATATCCACAATATTCTGCTACTACAACGGCGTCTACTTTTGATGAAATTTCCCGGGTTTTGCGCTCATGGCGTTGGATCCCGGAGTTACGCATGGTTAATCAGTATCATGACTTTGCACCCTATATTGATGCCTTAAAAAATAGCATTACCGACTATTGGTCACAACATCAAAAACCGGAAAAACTGGTATTATCATTCCACGGCTTACCAAAACGTAATCTGGAAAAGGGTGACCCGTATTTCTGCCAATGTCATAAAACTGCTCGTTTGTTAATAGATGCATTAGGCCTGAGTGATTCTGAATGGATAATGACCTTTCAATCCCGTTTTGGAAAACTCGAATGGTTAACACCGGCGACTGATGCGCTGCTCGAAGAACTCGCACAATCAGGTGTTAAAAATGTTCACGTTGTTAGCCCAGGGTTTTCAGCAGATTGCCTTGAGACACTGGAAGAAGTTGACATGCAATACCGTGAATTGTTTTTAAAATCCGGTGGTGAGCACTATCACTATATACCGGCTTTAAATTCAACGCCAGATCATATTACTGCATTGAGTAAACTCATTCAGCTACACACACAAGGATGGCCGGAATTTTCTGAACAATGGGATCAGGAACAACAATCTAAAGATGCAATATCACGCAAACAAACTGCACTTAAAACGGGGGCAAAAAATTAACAGTAATTAACAATAGCCCATAAAAAAAGGAAGCTAAACGCTTCCTTTTTTATTAAATAATTAAAAATTATTAAGCTTCTTCACCCAAATATTTAACAATACCAGGATTATCCGTAGCACCAATTAATTTTGGAGTATTTAATTTTTTCACTGTTGCTACTTTTTCGCTTCGTAAGTATTCTGCAACAACATCCCAAATTGGTGGCCCTGGTGACTTGGAACCGACTGTGGCCCAACCTGCTACAGTATATTTTTTACTGGCGTCGATCTTGGTGCCATCATCCAGTGTCATATTGCTGACTCGTGTTCCCATTTTACCACCGATGTCCATGGTGTAATCCAAACCACCAACACGGACCATGTCACCACCTTGTTGATAATACGGATCATCATTAAACAAGTTATCAGCAACATCTTCTAAAATATCTTTAATTGTTTGACCGGACATCTCACGCACATAGGTTTCAGGATAAGTCATACAGGTCTGATCCATCACATTATCCATGTAGATGGTTTGTCCTGGTAAAACCGATGTTCCCCATCTAAATCCCGGTGACAATGATATTTGAGCACCTTGAGTAACATTAAGCGCATCACAAATGATTTGATCGAATGTACCATTAAAGTTACCACGTCGGTACAATTCCATATCGGCAACTGCCAACTCTTCACGTAAAGTTGATAAATACGGTTTACGAACATCATCAATGTATTTTGCCATTTCAGCATCGGGTTCAAGCAAATTTGAGAATACAGGAAGTAATTTATATCTGAAATCCTGTACTTTACCGTTACGAACATCCAACTGCATAACACCGAGGTATTTACCGTTTGAACCGGCATTGGTTACGAGTGTTTGGCCACCTGGATTTTTAACGACAGTAGGAGCAGGTACTCCGTCATGTGTGTGTCCACCAAAGATTGCATCGACACCGGTAACGATTGATGCCATTTTTAAATCAACATCCATACCGTTGTGTGAAATAATAACAACCACATCTGGCTTTTCTTTAGCGCGGACAGCATCAATTGTTTGCTGCATTTCACTATCACGAATACCGAATGTCCAATCTGGTATAAATCGTCCTGGATTCGCAATTGGTGTGTATGGGAACGCCTGCCCAATAACAGCAACGCGAACACCACCTAGATTTTTAATGGTATAAGGTTTAAATGCCCTACTAGTGTCTTCATTGAAGCCTTCGAAATCAGCAAATTTGTAATCAAATGATGCATCTTCTTTAACAAAAATATTTTGCGCTACAAAATCACCTTTAAAATCTTTAACGTTGCTTAATACTTCGCTATCAAGATAAGTGAATTCCCAATGCCCTGTCATGATATCAACACCAAGCAAATTACAGGCACCTACCATGTCTTTACCACGTGTCCAGAATGCTGTTCCGGAACCTTGCCAAGTATCACCACCATCAAGAAGTAATGTTTTATCGACACCATGCTCCTGACGAATTTTTTTAACCAGTGTTCTTAAATGTGCGAAACCACCGACTTTACCGTAAACTTTTGCTGCTTCGACAAAATCAAGATAGGTATAAGCATGTGCTTCGATTGTGTTAGGTTTGAGTTTGAAGTGTTCGAGTAATTTATTACCAACCAAATGTGGTGGTTGACCAAATGCACCACCAACGCCCATATTAACATTGGGTTCACGAAAATAAACCGGTAACAATTGTGCATGACAATCTGTCATGTGCATTAAAGTAACATTACCAAAACTGGGTAGGTTATACATTTCTTCAGGTGTTTTAGCATGAACCTTGGTAGTTTTATCACCAGCTTCATCTTTGCTATCACAACCGGGTAACAGGCCACCTGCAGCAGCTATCCCCATTAACTGGATAAATTCACGACGGTTAATTGACATCCAACTCTCCTAATTATAATTCTAGTATTTTGTTGATATTAAGAAAAACATAATGTTACCACCGACATCCGTATGAGGCGAGTATCAATCAGCGAAGTTCACACTTTATTGTTTATTTAATGAACTATTAGTACTTTTTTAATCTGTACAATAAATAGCCTACTCATGCTAAGTTATTGTATTTTAATATCATTTTAAATTATTGCTTAAATGTAGATCACTGCTACCACAATCAATCTTTGCTTATAAAATGCAAATGGCTATTAATGTTTGTGTAACCGCAATAACACGGTGAATTTTCTATACCGAAACAATAGCAATGTTAAAAATATGACCAGATAAATAATCGGATCGCGTATGTCGGCTTTAACTAACCAAAAATAATGTAAAATACCAAGAGCCGTAATAACATAAACGAGTTTATGTAAACGCTTCCAATTATGTTTGAGCAGCTTCATCATTTTATTTGTTGATGTTACCGCTAGAGGAATAAGCAATGTATAAGCTATCATACCAGCAGTAATAAATGGATTTTTAACAATATCTATCCAGATCTCATTCCAGTCAAAGAATTGATCCAACCATAGGTACGTTATTAAATGTAAACTGATATAGAAAAAACTAAACAGACCAATCATACGACGAAATCGTAATAGTTTGGCATTTTTAGTGATGAGCCGTAACGGCGTAATCACTAATGTAATAAGAAGAAATCGTAAACCCCATTCACCCAAGCCACGAGTGATATATTCAATAGGATTAGCACCAAGACTGTCATTAATTATTCCAATGGTGAAATTACCCAGCGGTAATAAGCAAAGACAAAACACAACTATTTTAACAAGACTAACGCCACTCATGTTCTTAAACAATGGTAAATACCCGAACCTTAAAATCAAAAGTTTTTAGTCAAATCCATTCCTGAATATAGGCTTGCAACTTGTTGTTCATAACCATTATACATTAAAGTCTTTCGTTTAAAAAAATCACCTAAACGTCGCTCTTTAGCCTGACTCCAACGTGGATGGCGCACCGCCGGATTCACATTTGAATAAAAACCGTATTCTTTTGAAGCTGATTTTGTCCATGATGAAACCGGTTGCTGTTCTACAAATTCTATTTTTGCAATTGACTTAATACTTTTGAAACCATACTTCCATGGCACGATCAGTCTCAAAGGAGCACCATTTTGATTTGGCAGTGCTTCTCCATAAAGCCCGGTTACCAACATCGTTAGTGGATGCATCGCTTCATCCATTCTCAAACCTTCAACATAAGGCCATTCCAGCACTCTACGTTTTTGACCCGGCATATTGTCCGGATCAAACAAGGTTGAAAACTTAAGGTATTTTGCTTTGGATGTTGGTTGCATTCGTTTAATAAAATTGGCTAACGGAAATCCCACCCAGGGCACAACCATAGACCAGGTTTCAACACAGCGAAATCGATATATTCGCTCTTCCAATGAATTGTGTTTTAAAATATCTTCTAATTGATAGCTTCCCGGCTTATCGACATGACCTGCGACTTCGACAGACCATGGATCTGTTTTTAAAGTGGCGGCTCTTTTTGCTGGAGAGTATTTGTCTGTGCCAAACTCATAATAATTATTATAAGTCGTTGCTTTACTGAAAGGTGTTAAATCCTCACTTTCTGCAAGATTTTTTCTCGTTTTAATATCAAGCTTATTACCACCGTATTCGCCCTTTTCGCTCGCAAAAAGATTAGAACCAATAAAAGATGCTGTTGATGCTGCAAGTAACAAGCCACTGGCTGTGCGAATAAAACGCCTGCGATCATCATATAACGCTTGTGGTGTTATTTCAGATGATTTTATATCGTGAGATTTCTTTATTAACATTGATATTAATCCTTAAATTCTACTAAAACAGTTTCTGAGACTATTATCACTAAGACGCTACTCAATAGTAAAAGTTCATGTTGATTTATCTATCGGCCTAAAACACAGTTTAATTAACAAAAAATGGCTAACTCATTTAGCAGAGTATGCCTTTTTAAGGTACTATATAGTATTAGTAGTTCCTAATTATAAAATTTTTATAACATTTATATTAATTATGTGTTCTCATTTAATTCACAAAATCGGATGTCAACCCTCCCCTGACTTCAACTTTGTATTAAGGTATTGAAGCGTATGTCAGGAAAAGCAATAGACAGACTTTTATTACAAACAAGCAACGCTAAAAGTGAAGAGCGAATATTTGAAGTTTATAATAAAAAATTTATGAAAGTGACGGTTAAGAATTTAATCGAGGAAAAAAGTTATCACATCAATCTCAGCATGCTGGAACCCTGGCCAATTCGACACCGCTGGATTTCATATAAATGGTTATTTTCTATAATTTTTTTTATTGTCACTACAATAGCCTGTGGTCTTTATTTAACATTTTCGGACAATCCCGCTAACATCAGTTTGTTTGTTGATATTGGCGCATTATCCATTTTATTAATGCTTGCTTCCTCACTACGATTTGTATACAGCTCTCCCAATGTCATGGAATTTAAAAGCCGATTTGGTGGGATCATTCTCGTTAGCTTACTCCATAACAAACCCAACAAAAAAGAGTTTTCAAATTTTGTGGATGAATTGAAAAATAGGATTCTTATGGCAACATCAACACTCAAAGTTCCCCGAGAACAAATGCTAGCTATCGAATTAAAAGAATTACGGCGTCTGGCAAGTGAGTCCGTGTTTAGTGATGAAGCTTATGGCCAGGCAAAAGAACGTATTTTTAAAATTCACCAATAATATATCAGCGCATCCAATTATTAAATTTTTCGACAATAGCCAATAATTTATGCGGTGTATGAGCCCGCTTCCAAACACCTGCAGTATATTTATTGGCTTCATTGTAAGTCGGGTAAATATGTATAGTTGACAATATTTTATTCAAGCCAATTTTATGTTTCATGGCTAAAACATATTCCGCAATTATTTCTGCTGCATGGTAACCGACAATCGTCACCCCTAAAATTTTATCGGTTCCTTTTTTTGTTAGCACACGCACAAAGCCATAATCTTCATCGTCGGTTATCGCTCGATCTAAATCATTAATGTCATACTGCGTTAATTCATATTCAATCTCTTGTTCTTTGGCTTGTTGCTCATTCAATCCTACCCGTGCAACTTCCGGATCAGTAAACGTTGCCCATGGTATAACAGAATAATCAGCTTTAAATCTTTTAAGCAAACCAAACAAACTATTGACAGAAGCAAACCAGGCTTCATGAGATGCGATATGCGTGAATTGATAGGAACCAATCACATCACCACAGGAATAAATGTTTTTAACATTAGTTTGTAAATAATCATTAACTTCAATTGAACCATCTGCTGATAAATTTATATTAATATTTTCAAGTCCAATCCCACTAGTATTTGCTTTTCTGCCTACAGCCAATAATACCGCATCAAAAGTAATGTCGATCATGTCTCCATCTCTATTTTTATAAAACGCGACATATTCTGGCTCGGGTGATTTTTTATCTTTGTTAATTTCAAAACGAATTACATCAGCTGAGGTTACAAGATCAATTCCATCTTCTATGAATTTCTTAGCCACTTCTTTTGATACTATTTCATCTTCATTTTTTAATATTCTAGCACCACGAACAAGCTGAGTTACACTTGAACCAAGACGAGAAAAACTTTGTGCTAATTCACAACCAATAA
>CAYOHQ010000132.1:0-8801 GCA_964403805.1 uncultured Thioalkalispiraceae bacterium
GAAAATAAAGAATTTATCTTTGAATGGCTATCACAATTTCATGTTATTAAATAAAAGATGATGAAAATTAAAATCTTACACCAAAGAAGAATTTAAACTGGTGGATATTAGTAAAATCCATGGACTGATGAATACCTTCATACCAAGTCATTAAATGAAGTTTCCGCAGAAGAACGGAAGGATTTTAATATTGAGGAATAATTATCCAGATACATTGGTACTGAGCTGTTCTAATAAATGTTGATAATTATCGAACAAAACCAGGCTGGCAGTCTAATTTCCCCTCAATTTAGGCCAATAGTAAGTCATTATCGATAAATCAACTCATTTTCTTCGTACTTCAACAGATGATGAGTTAGATGATTTTATGTATGATTTAACTACGAGTTAATTATCATAAGTATCTACATTCAAGTTATGTCTAATTTAGCAAATAAAAGTATAAATAATATACTACTTTCTACATCCAAAAGTTCATTTATTCATCTTTAATATCTAATTACCCCAATACTGTATATAATGAAACCCTAATTTAATTCGCACTAGCCTGTTTATTAAATTTATTCACCAGTAAGGGATTATGATGATGTGTTATGGTAAACGTCGAATATTTTTTGCATTAGTTTTAAGTCTGTTATCTCCGTCACTTTTTGCTGAAGAGCTAATTATGTCGGCTCCGCCACGTGAAACTCAACAACAAGCAGAAGCTTTATATCAACCGTTAGCTAAAATATTTTCCGAAATTCTGGGTCGGCCGGTGCGTTATGTTTATCCTGATAATTGGTTAAATTATCAACGTGATATGCGAAATGGTGCGTATGATATTGCGTTTGATGGGCCGCATTTTGCTTCGTGGCGTATTAAGCACCTCGGGCATGAATTATTAGTGAAATTAACAGGCAACATTGAATTTGTTACTTTCGTACAAAAACGCAATAAAACGGTTACTACTCTTAACGATTTGATTGGTAAGAAGATTTGCAGTATTTCACCGCCCAATTTGTCTGCGTTAACAATTTTAGATAGCTATAAAAATCCAGTTCAACAACCAATATTATTTGGTATTCGTGGTGGTATGGATAGCGTGATTCATCGATTTAATAATGGTGCATGCGATGCTGCCATTGTGCGTACCAGTTTTTATAAGAAAAAAATTAGTTTGGAAGATAGAGAGAAAACCAGAATACTGTATCGGTCTGCGCCGTTACCGAATCAAGCCTTTACTGTGAGTAACAAGCTATCCGGTGCGGATGTTGCTAAATTAGCGAGCGCGATTCAATATGGTAATGCCAAACCCGTTATCGATCCTATTGCACAGCGATTTGGTGGTAAGGATGCAGTGTTTTTAGCTGCAGAGACTTCTGAGTATTCTGATCAACGTCTTTTGCTTGAGGGTGTTATTTTAGGTTGGTAGTAAGTCGATTTATTTTTGAAATTTGAGTAAAACTGTTCGAAGCTCATTTATAAAGTCATTATAGTGAATGCCATTTATAGCAATATCGCCGGATAATGCTATTTTAGTATCTAATTGAATGGCCCCGTCAAAGTCGGCAACAGCATCTACTTTAATGTTACCTAGATGTTCCGTTGGTAAATAAATTTGTTCGATATCCATAAAATTTTATCCCGGTTAGTAAGTTCAGTGTAGGGCTGTGTAATTTTGCTTGTCAACTCAGTTTTGCGTTCATAAAAGATAATGTACAATATTTACTCAATTTGATGTAGTCCTACTATAAGTAGCTTGATTGTGATTAAATTTTGTGTAATTTATTCTTTCTTTCTTTTATTTAATCATAATATGTAATATCGGTATTTGTCACAGTTTATACAAATACTGTATAATTAATGGTGTATTTTTAACCTCTCTCACATGCTGTATAGGAAACTTATTATGTTGTTTATTAAAAGGATTTACTTGTTATCGTTTTTAATTTTATTTTGTAATTCATCGGTATTTGCTGGCGGTATTGAAGCAAGTTGGGGCTTTGGTTTTGCAGCCAGTTCATTTGATTTAGAAGCCGATGAAGGCACGCTCGACACTACTACGTATGCATCACCAATTCATTTGTTCTATCAGGCCGATATGGGCTCTACATCTCGATTGAATATGGAATTATTCCATTATAGTTTTGAATTTGAAAGTGTTCCTGGAGAAACCTTAGGGACTTCGGTCGCGAATACTGGAATAAATTTTTTGTATGAAGAAGAATTGAAACTGTCTGAATATTTTAAACCGATTCTCGGAGCTGGTTTACAATTGTCTAAATTAGCGCAAACATCACGTTTTGCAACAGACGCGAATGGTAAATTACTAGGAAGCGCTTTTGAAGATAAGGATGATTTCGCTGCTTCACTACTATTATCAGCAGGCTATGATATTCACGTTACTGATAGTATGGTGATCTATGGTCGTTTAATGCAAACAGTGCCAGTTTCAAATGATTTGACAGAAACACAATTCCTAATTGCATTCATGTTTAGAACATAATTCTTTTGCTGCTAGTGTTAATCACTAGCAGCAGATGTTATTTCTAGTTAGTAGTTCGCCAAACCCGAGGTTATTCAACTTCACCTGCAATTTGATGACCAATAATAGCGTGTGCACGTGCTGTTGGGTGTATTTCATCAAAGAAAATATACTGACCGAAATTTGCACCCATATTACAGCCATCACTAAAAGTAAAAGTAATAGAACTAAAGCAGGCGTCTGTAGTGTTAGTAAAGCCTGCATCTTTTGCATCGTTTAATAAATTTTTAAACGCTTCGAATAAATCAAAACGAACGAGTTCAATTTTGTTGTTATGATTTAATGCTTTCAATGTCCGTTTTAATTTTTTGTTATATCGTTTTGTGAGTTTATGTGCGTGTTTAATAAGTTGTGGGTTTTGTGTTGCAGCGGCTAATAAATTAGTTGCAGGTACCACGCTAATATCAACGACATTAATTACCAATATAAACTTTGCGCCAGCATTTATGAGGGTTTGAATTTGTTGTCCTTCAACCGTGACACCGATATCAACTGTTTGTTGGGCTGTTGCCGTATCTATTATTTCACTGGCATCAAATACATCATTGCCACCAATAAAGACGACGTATAAAGCATCGGCCGGTGCAATGCCATTTTGATTGGCTAAAAAGGCACCAACCTGGGCAGGAAAATCAATCGCCCGTATTCCTGCTGATCGAGCACCTGCAACCGCATAATTGCCACCCGTTTCCGGGCCTACTAGATAACCTGAAGCCGCAGCATCTAAATTGACCGAGGCAGCGACATAATCCACTGCAAGAAGGCCATTACTGGGTCGATTTTTAAAAAATGGTGCCGGGAAATCACCCATAATTGACGCCAAATTACCCGTATCGGATAAGCTGTCGCCAAATATGAAAATATTACTATAGGCCTTGTCTGCCCAGGATAAAGGCGATGCCAGTAGGGTAATAAGGAATAGGGAGTAACGGCTCCACTTAAAAAGTAATGCTGAGTTCATTTGTGCGGCTCCTTTATTTGCAATAATGAATGATGCAATATTAATCAATGTTATCCAAGTTTCATTGATTACAGTTATATCACATTTTAACTAGATTAGTTTTGAGTTTAATTTAAGCTAAGCTTTCTTTAGCTTAACTATAGAGACTAGAGGATAAAAGCGCGAATTAAAATGATGGAAATTCCATAGTCCGTAACACAACATAAACTAACAATAATAAACTCGTCACACGCATCATTCGCTCCCCTGTTAAAAGCAAAATATTTGACATAATGTATCTTAGGGTTCTCATGGTAGTAATTTCATCATGTTTACTTGTCATGTTTTGTACCTTTATAAAACAATAAAATGTGAAATAAATATATTCATATTTCGTGCCAGAATAGAAATTCCAATTTTATGTCTAATATTTATACAATAATTATCTATTTTGTCAAATTTTTGGCGTCGGTAGTTAAGTGGTTTGTTAATGTATTTATTAATAAAGCAATTACCTATGTTGTTTTTTGGATATACGTCCATCTAATCAAATTAACTAGTAAACAATTAAATATTAAAACTAATTAATTTAATCAGAGGGATCATCATGGAATGTAATGCATCAGAAATTAAAACGTATTTAGCTTCTTCAAATTTACCTGTTAATAATTTTGACGAACAAGTCAACTTATCATTAGTTCATAATTTAAAAGATATTGAACGATGTATTGAAAGTAAAAATTTTTCTCATGGATTAGATATTGTGCGTGAAATGATAAAAAAATCACCTGAAGTAAATATTAATAATATTAAAAATGACGAATTAATTAATAATTTAGAACAACTTCGATTTGGAGCACTACAAATTGAGAAAAAAATTGGTAAGGTAATTCTTAATAAACAAGTTATAGATCTTACAACAAATGAATTCAGTTTATTAATAATGTTAGTTGAAAGACCGGATCAAACTATCAGTCGTGATATTTTACATGAATCGATTTTAAAAACTGAATATGATGGTTTAAACAGATCAATTGATAATACGATATCAAGAATTAGAAAAAAGTTAGGAGATAATAATCTTACGCAATTAAAAATTAAATCTATTAGAGGTAAAGGTTATTTATTTACTTCAAATGCATGGTAGATATCATAATCGATGAATCCACTAGAATTTGTAGTTTAGTATAATTATGTTACTCAATACTAATGAAAGAATATATTAGTATTAATAGCTCAAATGATATTTCTGTATTTTGAATCAGAAAAAATTAGATGATGGAGGAATAACACAAATTAGCTCATAAGAAATATATTAGTTATTTTAGAATATACATTATAATGGTATTATTGGATCACGTTATCACTATTATTTGTGCTGTTGTTTATTTGTACAATTAGAATTTAGATAATGTTCAAGTATTTGGAGTTGTATAGTGTGAAAAAGATAAATCTATTATTGTATAATGTTGTTATTGTAAAAAAATCATTAACAACTGTAGGTTTATTTGTAATTTTATTAACAAATATGACTGCAGTACAAGCAGTAACAAATAATCGTTATGCTCTCGTTATTGGTAACAGTAATTACAAATATGCTACAAAATTAAAAAATCCAAAAAATGACGCTATAGATCTTACAGAAACTTTAAGAAGTCTACATTTTGAGACAACATTAATACAAAATGCAACAAATAGTAAAATTAAAAAATCAGTTATTGATTTTTTATCAAAGCTTAAAGAAACTGGTGGCGTTGGATTGTTTTATTATGCTGGTCATGGGGTTCAGTTTGAAGGTAGCAACTATCTTGTTCCTGTTGAAACCAGGGCAGGGACTGAAATAGAAATTAAAAATCAAAGTTTTAATATTAGTAGTTTATTAAATGGTATGCGTAATATTAAAACAGCTACTAATATTATTATTCTCGATGCTTGTCGTGATAATCCATTTAAATATGCAAATCAACCAGGTATTCGCTCACGTTCTGTAACACCAAATAGAAGTCTAGTTCGGGTTTCAATTCCAAAATTAGATTCAGGTCTAAGCAAGCTTAATGCACCTTCTAATACTTTAATCGCATTTGCAACAGCACCAGGAAAAGTGGCCCTTGATGGAAAAGGACGTAATAGTCCATATACATCACAATTGATTGCGAGTCTTCAAAGGTCAGGATTAACTATTGGTGAAGTGTTTAGGCAAGTTAGATTAAGTGTTGTTAAAGAGTCTAAAGGAAAACAGATTCCCTGGGAGTCTTCTTCATTGTTAAAAAATTTTTATTTTAAGCATCGCACCTTATTACCAATGGGTTTTTAATATTTCAATAAGAAAAAATATGGAATAGAAAATGAAAAAATTAAAACGATGGATCGTAATTACAGCATTATCCATATTTTGTTCTGAAATTGTTTATGCTGAAAATGATGTTGATGTTATCACTATTATTTCAGTTGGTGCTATGAATATGCAACTCGATCTTCAAGAAAATTATTCTTCTACAACAGGAAATCCTAATGGTGCAACTAGGGACATTAAATCGAATCCAAAAATTTCTGGCACAGAAGTAGGGGTAACAGTATTATATAATAAATTTTATTATGGTTTTACAACGTTATCGACTGGACAGGCTGTTGCGCGATTTGATGTAAACTCGACAACATCCGGGCCATTAATTACAACAAATAGCCAGGAAGTTATATCGCGAACATCAAACAGTCTTTATACAGGTTATTCTTATACAGATAATATTGGTTTTTACGGTGGTTTAACATATGGAACAGGAAATTATGGCGATGAAATTTTTATTGATGAATTTGGTCCATTTATTGGTGGCCGATACGCGATTAATTTGAGTTCAACATCCACTGTTAACCTTGAGTTATCAACTTCGCTAGTTAATACAGAAACTACATTTAATGACCCTGGTTTTAATCCCTATAGTGTTAAAGCAACTAATCTGGCCTTTAGTTATTCAGCTACCTGGTTACGTGCACTGGATCGTGGTCGCTCTTTCTTTGTGAAATTAAAAATTATTGATTTAGCTTTAAGTGGTAGTGCTGGTTACCAGGAGAATGCTGGAAAGAAAGGAAATGTCACTATTGACGGTAGCCAGTTAATTACTTCTATGAGTTTAGGTATGGGATTTTAATTTCGAATTAAACCAATTACATATTGTGCTGTCGTACAAACTGCATTGTTATTTTTAGTATTCATTACTGAATACAGCTTTATCGCATCATCCATTTTTAATTCAGTTAATTTATGTTGCAATATTACTAGTGATTGGTTTAATTGTTTCAAGCGTGCACTTTGAGCATCGAGTTTACACTGTAATGAAGCAAGTGCAGCAATTTGACCAATTTGGAGCACGCTTTCATATTGATCTGTTGTTAAAGAAACCGCAACATCCGATTTCGTAATTGAACTTAAATTATTTGTTTCTATTCCATAATCTTTAAACGGTGACTCCCCAATTTGATTTATACTAATTCTAAATCCGGTTTCTAAAACTTGTTGAATAGATGATTTAACTTTTGGTTTACTAAAGTAGGAACGATCTGATGAATATTGGGGTTTCGGTTTCTGGCTCATTGGTAATGATGCCCATTCGTTTTCTAAGGAGTTTCCCCAGCTATCGTATGCCGTATTAAGACTCAATTGAATATTCATATCTTTTTGTAACGGTATTATTGAAATTACGATTACCAGTATTGCTGCTGTTGATAAACCACCACCTAGTAATATTTTAGTATTCAATAAATTAGTGAAAAAGCCAATTAATCCAGATTTAGTATTTTTAAGAGATTCAGAATTAATTGTAGATTTATTCTCTAATTCGTCAACATAGGAAAGTGTCTCTACACAACGAATCCAACGATCATGAATTGATGCATTATTTGCTATATGGCTAAGTATTTGTGCCCGTCGAGTAGAATCAAGTCTATTTTCATATAAAGACGATAATTCTTCATCCGTAGGAATTGGGCCAACAATTTTGTCTGAATCATCAGGAGTAAACTGTAATGCCAACTGTGCTAGTGTTAATGCTTCTTTTTTCAATTTAAATAGTGTCATTGTTAGTAGATTTTTAGTTTAGTACCTATATTAGATGGACAAATTTTATTTAGCAAACTCCGTACAGAGTTCATTTATTTCTGCAAGGTCAATATTTAATTCCTTGAACACATTATTAATTTTACTCAAGACTCTTTTTAACACTCTAGCGGGTAAATGTTCTTGCATGCCTAGCGATTTGGCAATGACCGATTTTTTTAAGCCATCTTGAAAAAACATGCGTAGTATTATTTTTTCTTCATCACTTAATTGTAATTTATGTTGCAATGCATTAATTTTTACTCTGTTCTCATTAATATAATTCGTAGTGAGATTAATTGCTGATTTACCAAACATTTGTTCAACCGGTTTATCATTCATTAAACTTGATATTAATAATAATGACTCAGCATAGACAGATTCGTTTACTATTAATTCAGGTGTATCGTTAGATATTGTGAGATTATTTGGCTCATAATCTTCATCAGTGTCAGTACTGTACTCTGTTACTTCTCGATGAGAGTTATCACCACATGAGGGTATTTTAGCTTTTATTGTTTTAATGGTATTTTTTATCACGGAAGCATCTCTTAGTGTCTTCATACTCAAGTGTTCAATAACAGATTGTTTTAATTGGCGTTCAAGGCAGATCATTTTCCATACCTGAACCCATAATGAACCTTGTCGTTTTAACCACTCAGGTGGTCGAGGTCGGCCAAACCGCTTACGGGAAAACTCCTCAAGGTAATTGCTAGTAACCGTGTGTAAATATGATTCCGGCTTGCACTGGCCTTTAAATGAAGACAGGCACTGCCACTGATTCGAAGATAGCTTATCAATCACGTAGGTCCCGGCCTCTTCTGCCAAGCCCCCTTCGCCGAATCGTCTAGCCGATAATTTATCAAGCTTGTGTAACCACCCGGATTTAAAAACGAGTGTTTGCCAGTCTATTTCAGCATCCAAGTTGCTGCTCCGGTATTAGTATATTTGGTTAATAACTGCTCATATTGAGTTATTATCATACTAATTAAGTGCTGATGTCACAACCTCCAGAGTGGTTCGTGCCTTTAATATTGCACTATTGTTAATTAAACGTAATAGTTTATTAGCATCTGCTGATTCACGATTAAAGCTTTTAGCCATTAAGTCACGATAATCCTGGTTAATATTATCAAAAGCGTATACTTGCAAGTATTCACGTCCATAAGGGGGAACTACTTTTGATAGTTCTTTAAAAACCAGTAATTGATAGGCTTTTAGTTTTTGAAATTCAGATTTAGCAT
>CAYOHQ010000133.1:0-8786 GCA_964403805.1 uncultured Thioalkalispiraceae bacterium
ATACCCAGAACCTCGGTAACACTATCAACACAGGTTGTTGGTGAAATTATTAAAGTGTCTGAAGATTTTGTCAATGGTGGTTTTTTTAAAAAAGGCGATATACTGGCCGAAATTAATCCACTGGAATACCAACTCGCGATTCATACTGCCGAAGCACAAGTAGCGAGTGCCTTACAACAACTCGCCCGAGCTAAAGCCAATGCCAGTCATGCTATTAATAATTTAAAAGCCATGGGCGCTAAAAAGTTAAAACAGGCATCTGCTTATGCCCGACACGAACCGCAACTCGCTGAAGCCAATGCCAATTTAAGAGCCGCCAAAGCCAGCCTTGAAATTGCACAGTTGAATTTAAATCATACTAAAGTTAAAGCGCCATTTGATGGCCGAATTACCAAAAAACTCGTTGACCTCGGTGATTATTTATCTACAGGCGAATCCATTGCCGATATTTATGCAGTAGACTTTGCAGAAGTACGATTACCGCTATCCGATCGTCAGTTAGCGTTACTCGACAATTCCTGGTTATACCAAAGCAATAATAAACCCACTGAACGAACGGCAGTCAAACTTGATGTTGAATTTTTAGGACAACATTTTAACTGGCAAGCCAATATAGTCCGCAGTGAAGGTATGGTCGATCAACGTGATCGTCTGGTTTATCTGGTAGCTCAGGTTGAAAATCCGTATCAACGAAACCCCGAACAACCCGATAGACCACCATTGGCTTTTGGTTTGTATGTTGATGCTGAAATTGAAGGCCGGGCGTTTAATGATATTATCGAAATACCAAGAACAGCATTACGAAATAATCAACAGGTGTGGCTCGCATCATCTGACAACAAACTCGACCTGAAACAGGTTATCGTACTTTATAAAGGTTTGCGTAAAGTTTACATCAGCTCCGGCCTGCAATCTGGCGACAGGATCATCACCACACCATTAGACATTGTGACTCAAGGTATGAACGTAAAAGTAATTTCACAACAAAAAGAACCCGATAGTAATACTAATTCGATAAAAATCAAACAACCACTAAACACCAATAACACTAGTATTAATAAAGGATGAATACCTTAGTTGCATGGTTTGCAAAAAATCGCGTCGCTGCGAACCTGCTTATGGTCTCGATATTAATACTCGGCGCATTGGCTATTCCTCAAACCCGTAAAGAACTAATACCCAATATCTCACTGGATCGAATTAATGTTAATGTTCCCTACCCAGGTTCGACACCAACCGAAGTAGAATCTTCGGTTGTTATTAAAATAGAAGAAAAATTATTTGATCTCGAAGGCATTCGCTCAATGACATCGACTGCCAGTGAATCGGGTGCCAATGTAATTCTTGAAATTTCAAGTAATTACACTACCCGGGATATTCTCGATAAAGTTAAATCAAGAGTCAGTACTATTGATACCTTCCCGGTTAATACCCGCAAACCCATTATAAAAGAATTAAGTATTCGCACCCGAGTGGCTGAAGTTATTTTATCGGGTGATGCTGACGAGTTGACATTAAAACAGTATGCCGAAAATGTTCGAGATGATTTAACGGCTCTACCTTCGATAACACAAGTCGAACTATCGAGCATTCGCCCCTATGAAATTACAATCGAATTATCCGATCGTAATCTAAGACGCTACGGATTAAGTTTTGATGAAGTTACCCGAGCTGTTAAAAATTCATCCCTTAATCTACCAGCCGGTGTTTTAAAAACAAAATCAGGCGACGTATTATTAAGAACTGAATCGCAAGCCTATCAAGGCGATCAATTCGAAAAAATTGTGATTAGATCGGGTAAAGATGGCAGCCGTATCCTGCTTGGTGATATTGCCAATGTTGTCGATGGATTTGCAGAACAGGATCTGTATGCTTTTTTTAATGGTAAACCCAGTGTCGCACTCACGGTATTTCGAGTCGGCAATCAAAGCGTGCTTGAAATAGCAGAAAACATTCGTGACTACATAAAAGAAAGCCAATTACCTGCAGGATTGGAAATGAGTATCTGGCAGGATCGTTCAGAATATTTTCGTAGTCGATTATCGCTACTCATGCGTAATGCCGTCACCGGACTATTACTGGTGTTTGGTATTTTAGTTTTGTTTCTGCGTGTCCGTCTGGCTTTGTGGGTTACCTTGGGAATTCCGATATCGTTCATGGGTGCACTGTGGCTATTACCAAACCTTGATGGCTCAATTAATATGATATCGATGTTCGCTTTTATTCTGGTGCTCGGCATTGTGGTTGATGATGCCATTATCATCGGCGAGAGTATTTATGCTGAACACGGTAAAGGGCATTATGGTCTGGACGGTGCGATTAGAGGCGCACAAAAGGTTTCAACCCCGGTAATTTTTGCAGTGTTAACCAGTATCGTGGCCTTTTCCCCCATCCTGTTTTTACCCGGGCCAGAAGGACGGTTGTGGAGTGTTATTCCAATCGTTGTTATTGCTACTTTATTTTTTTCGTTAATTGAAAGTATATTTATATTACCAGCACATTTATCGACAATAAAACATCCGGTAGATGATAAACAAAATAAGATATCCAATTTACTGCACCGCTTTACAGAATGGCTCGAAAGGTTTATCGAAACCCGTTATCGACCTTTTATGGAGTTTGCAATTAAATGGCGTTACGCCACATCCGCAGTTTTTATATCCTTGTTTTTAGTTTTCATTAGTCTGGTTGCTGCGGGTTGGTTAACGATGGTGTTTTTTCCGAAAGTAGAAGGTGATTTTGCATTCGCATCGGTTCGGTTTGCGCAAGGCTCTTCCATTGAAAAAGTTGAAAACGCCGTGCAATTAATTGGCGATAAGGCCTTGTCATTAAAAGCCGAGCTTCAACGTGAAACCGGAGAAGATGAAATTACCAGTATTAAAACGGTGGTAGGCTCTCATCCAAGCAGTTCTCGCAGCCGTGGTTCACACCTGGGTGAAGTGTCGATGGAACTCGGACATGCCGAAGTACGAACTTATTCAGCAGAAGAAATCATGCAACGTTGGCGAACACTGGTTGGTGAAATTCCCGGTGTTGTTGAATTAAAATATGAATCATCACTTCGGAATCACGGCCCCGGTATGAATCTGGAATTATCAGGCAATAACCTAACGCAATTGCAAAGTGCCAGTACAGACTTAAAAGCCGAATTAAAACAATATGCCGGTCTTTATGGCATTCATGACAGTTTTGATTCCGGTAAACGGGAAATTATATTAACCTTAAAACCTAAAGCATTAAATTTGGCGATCAATACCCGTGATTTAGCCCGACAGGTTCGACAAGCATTTTATGGTGAAGAAATACAACGCATCCAACGCGGTCGGGACGATGTTAAAGTTTTTGTGCGTTACCCTAAAACAGACAGAAAATCATTATACTCACTGGAAAACATGCACATCAGATTATCCGATGATTCACTCGTGCCACTGGTTGATATTGTAGATTTGTCTTACACGACCAGTCCCTCCGTGATAAACCGAATAGATCGAAAACGAATTATTTCAGTTAATGCATTTATTGATGAAAGTGTCACTTCATCTGGTAAAATCATGGCTGATCTTGAGCCACAATTTTTAAACTCATTACAAGAAAAATATCCCAGTGTTCACTGGTCGCTATCGGGCCGCCAAAAATCACAAAACGAATTAATTGATACCATGATCAATGGTTTTATTATTGCATTGGTTGGTATTTATATTTTAATGGCGATTCCATTTCAATCCTACACCCAACCATTAATGGTAATGACCGCCATACCCTTTGGCCTCATTGGTGCACTCATTGGTCATATAGTATTGGGGCTTGAAATAAGCCTGTTATCACTTTGCGGCATGATTGCTGTCGCCGGTGTCGTGGTTAACGACAATCTGGTATTAGTGGATTACATTAATCGGTTAAGAAGTGAAGGCGTTAAATTAAGTGACGCCATTAGAGATGCTGGTGCAGAACGGTTTCGCCCGATTATTTTAACCTCGTTAACCACATTTGCCGGATTAACCCCACTAATGCTCGAACGAAGTGTACAAGCACAATTTCTAATCCCAATGGCAGTATCACTTGCCTTCGGGGTGATGTTCGCAACCATGGTAACCTTGATACTAATCCCGGTTAGTTATCATATACTCGATGACTTTCATAATGCCTTTACTCATAAAGTGAAAAAAGTCAGATTAAAACACATTTTAAATTTTGTTAAATAGATAACAGCCTAATATAAGGCTACTATATTACATTTATCACTATTAAAGCCTTTTTTACAACTATTATGATAATAGTCGCTTAACACATACTTAGGACTATTTTTATGTCACAAGCAATACTATGGTATTTCGCCGATCCAATGTGTTCATGGTGTTGGGGGTTCTCTCCTGTCATTAATCAGATTAAAACTGATTATCACGATAAGTTACAAATTGCACTCAATCTAGGTGGTTTACGACCGGGAACAACCGAAGTAATGACTGTTAAAATGCGTGAAGAAATTCTGCATCACTGGCACGAAGTTCATAAAATGTCGGCACAAGAGTTTAATTTTGAAAATCCGATGCCTGAAGGTTTTGTTTATGACACTGAACCAGCCAGTCGTGCACTGGTTGCTTTTGGTAAAATTAACACAGAAAATACATTAGCATTGTTTCACGACATACAACATGCTTTTTATATTGAACATCGTGATGTCACACAACAACAAGTGTTAGTCGATTTAGTGTCAACGTTTAAAATCAACGAATCCGATTTTCTCGAACACTTTCTAGCAACAGAAACCAAACAACAAACCCAACAACATTTTAAAAATACCCGGCAAGCCGGTGTTCTCGGTTTCCCGACACTGGTTTTTCAACATGAGAAGCAACATCAGTTTTTATCTCGTGGTTATGCAAGCTATCCACAAATTAAAAAACAACTCGATTCCTTACTAATATAAGTGATATTTTTTATATTGATTACTTCTTTAAGGAAATATTTCATACAATAACAAATTAAATTAAGATCTAATTAAGCTTCAGTTGTCATCTATCACATTTATAAAAATTAAATGTGGTTAAACATTTTTCGCCTGCTATTAATTTTATATAAAAAAATTAATATGGGTCCTTCCGTTATGACCACAATACTGAAATATAAAAAACTACAGGGATTATTATCCGGTTTTTTATTAATATCTACTGCGCCACCCACACTCGCAGCCAGTTACTCTTATAATATTGTGAATACCCCGTCAGGTTTTGACAGTTCAGCGCAAGCAATTAATAATAACAATGCTATTGTTGGAACTCATCAATCCGTTAACTACAGTAAATCCGCCTGGTTATTTCAAAATGGTGCTTATACGACACTACCATCAGCTGGAATATGCAGTGCAACTACTAAACCAGTAGAAATTACTCCTCTCGGAATAAATGATTCAAATGTTATTGTTGGAAAATTAAATCGTTGTGGAAAAATTACCGGATTTAAATTATCTGCTGGTATCTACAAGGAAATTCAATGGACCGGAATTGGCACTACCCGAATTAATGATATTAATAACAATGGTATTATGGTTGGTGGGTATAATAACAATACTCAATCTCCAGTAAATTTTACTCACAACGGATTTTATTTTACTAAACTGCCACATCGCGCGAATGCCATTAATGACCAACGCTTTATAGTGGGTAGTAACTACCTTTACGACTCCAGTGCATACCAGTCAACATTAATTATTAAACCCGATGCCCAAAGGATTGAATTAACCGGAATCAATAATATTGGCCAAATAGTGGGTATCCAGTTTAATAATAATGGAAAAACCCGAAAAAGTTTTGTCTATGACAATACAGGATTTAGCATTATTGATTACCCGGGTTCTAACTGGACAATTGTAACCGGAATAAATGATCGAGGTGTTGTCACTGGTTGGGTTAGCTTACCGCAAAATTTTGATGCTAATGGACTTTATATTGGCGGTAATTTTAGTTTTACAGCAACACCGGATATTGCACCCGATCCAAATGGCACTCTGCCATTACCGATTGATACTGTTTCACCTGAAATTAGTTTTGATCCTGCAATTGATACAGAATTTTCAGCTCAGGAAATTGGCGCTACGTTAACGGGTGATTTTAATAATGACGGCAGTGATGATTTAGTCATTGCGCATACGGTTTCTCAAAAAGTGACCGTTTATTTTGGTGAGTCGGCTAATAATGAATTGTTTAACGATGCCAAAGATATTGGGAAAATCGGATTATTAAATATTGGCTATGTTTCATCATTTGCAAAAGCCGATTTTGATGAAGATGGTCTGGTCGATTTAGTAATAGGCAGCCAACAATGTAATTCTGATAACAGAATGTTTTTGGTCGCACGAAGCACGGGAACCGGTAGTTTTAGCACAGGCGCCTGTTTGATGATCACCAACCACATAGGCTATCACGATAGTTTTGTTTACAGTATAGCTGTTGCTGATTTTAATGAGGACAGTCATCAGGATATTGTCATTTCACGAACGGGTAACTATGGTGTTAAACAGGTTTTAGTTTATTTTGGTTATGGTGATATGACATTCTCTACTGCAAATAGTATTTATGATTCTGCCATTTCAGGGAAACGACCTTATAATATACTTGCAATAGATATCAATAAAGACGGGCATACTGATTTACTCGTAGAACATGCAAAGCACACATCTAAAGCTACAACTACAGTATATTTAGGTGATGGCACGGGTTTATTCCCAACATCTCAACACTATCAAAAACCGTGGCCACAACACTATCCCGATATGAATAATGACAGCTATCCAGATAAACTGGTTTCAATTGATGCCAAAACCCTAATCTATTTTGGAAATATCAGTGGTGAGTTTAATTACAAACCGCAAATACATGCTTTTGCTTCATCAGATGCTAATGGCGAATTAAGAAGAATAACGGGTGATTTTAATGGTGACGGGCAAATTGATATCTTAGTAGCCAATAGAAACTGGGGTGAAAATATTTTAGGAAAAGTTTATCTTCAAACTGGCTTATTACCAGTTACAACACCACCTACCCCAATACCCGCTCCTAGTGTAACACCACCAACAACAACTATCGGTGATCAAATCGATATTAAGGGAACCATCTCTGCAGTTAACAGTAGTTTAATAATCGTTAACGGTATTCGTATTTTATACACCTCATCAACCTTAATTATTTATGAAAATGGTACGGGTGATGTGCTCACTATTGGTCAAACAGTCGGTGTACAGGGTTATTATAATGCTAACGGTGATATTGATGCCTTTGAGATTGGTGTTAGTCCTTAAGATTATTCAACGTGCATTTACTCAAGAGCATCAAGCTCTGTGATTTTCACATAGTCTTTTGGTCTGTTGTGTTTCTTGTCATAGCGGGCAGACATTGGATCCTGTGCTCGTGTAAAATCATACGCGGATACATCGGTTAGCGGTTTAGAAATATCCATAAATTGTTAAACGTCTTCCAAGGCTAGCAGCAGTACCTGACATTCCCACTCAATCGTCAATAAATTTAATCGGAAATTTATGTAGCTTAATACTAATTCTATTCTGGCTATATTCGAACACTATAGTTACAAAGGATGACACTATTTCATATTTTAACTCTATTTGACGAAGCAATTAAAATACATTAAATAAGGATAAATAAAATTATTTAGAATTAGTAGCCTTAGTATTTTCTTTTCTATCATGCAACGCTTATAAATTTTATTGTTACTTAACAATTCAATTGTTAAGTACAATTTAAAATTACAATATTTTAAAACTAAAATCAATTTAATAATGACAATGGAAATTCATATCCTATAATTCAATGCAGACATTAATTGGGGAGGAATAACATGACAGCTTTTGATGGGTTTCTTATGCGTGATTCACTTTCAGATACAGGATCGGTTCCGTCACCAGGTTATCCCTATCATTCACCGGATATGATTTGTCATGCACAGGTTTCAGATTTTAAAACATACTTCACAAATAATTACTCCACCGATCCAAATCAACCTGCTGAATTGGGATCAAGTGTCAATTATTTTTATGTGCGCGTTAAAAATCTTTCTTCGCACTCATTATCCGGTTATTACATTTCAGTTTATCGAGCTAATGCCTCGTTATTTTTGCGGCCATCAATTTGGAAAAACAATCCTCTACATACCCAGGCAGGGAATTCGTATGTGTCACTTGATAGCGCACCATCGGGTAGCATTGCCGTTGGCGATGATCCGTTTCTGCTTGATGGTATTGGTAGTAGTAATTTTTGTTTAATTGGAATTGCATCCCATTCACAAACACCCACAATCCCACCTGATTTTAATTCCTACAATGACTATATTGTTTGGGTACGACAAAACCAGAATATTTGCGGAAGAAATCTTCGTTTAGTAAAGAATTTTAGCAATCGTGATTATGAACAGTTGGATCAGTTTTCAAATCCAGAAACGCAAGCTGTGCCAACATTATTCCAGGTTACGATTCATGGCAGTTTGCCTTCAGGTACCACTTTTGGTTTAGTTTGTGCTCCGCTTAATCTTAACACTACCTGGAAGGTTAGTGATGGTTCCGTTCGAACAGCATCTGCCATGACACCAGCCGGGTTTAATGGCAATGTTACTACCTGGTCAACAATTCCGAATGGATCCTGGCCGGATGGTGTGTGGATTGAAACCGTGGTTTTTGTTGGAGTTTCCAATCGTTCTTCTGCAGCAAAGTATCGCGAGACTAAATGGGAGCAACTTAAAGGTGCAGCACCAAAAATCCTTGATGCCGATCGTCCCCATCT
>CAYOHQ010000134.1:0-8743 GCA_964403805.1 uncultured Thioalkalispiraceae bacterium
GTTAAATTTAAAGTGATTCTAAACGAAGAAAATTCATCGAATACACAGGTTAAAAATCCACATAAAATGGCATTAAAATTAAAATAATAGCGATCAAAATTAACATATAAATATTAGATGTTATGTAGGGTGCAGTGAATAAACCAATCGCGGATATATATGCCGGTGTGTGTTTTTGTCTTTTACCATACGCAAAGTAGCCCATCCCTATCACACCTAAAATTACACCCACAATTAACTCAGCCATATTTAAAATTCCTTGCATACACTTATTATTAAATGTATAAATAAAACGGTTTTATAACAATGATTTAATTGTTAACCTTTTAAAGCGATTCTGATAAAATCCACCCACTTTTTAGCTTAATCTACTTTTTCCTTTCGGTATAATTTTAGGTTTACATAATCAACTTAGCAAAAGAATGATAATTTATGCCGTCTTTTTTGTATCTTAGTATATTACTACCAATCGCTTCAGCCGTTATCTCCCTTATTTCAGATCGATTTCCTGCTGTAATGCGCTGGATAGTTTTCCCACTATTAGGTGTCAGTGGATTATTTGCCGTATATGAAGGTATGACAGCCTTAATAACAGTCACACCGCAACTATATCAGCTCCCTCTTGGGCTCCCGTGGTTACCTTGGCACTTAAAACTCGACCCTTTAAGTGGTTTATTTTTATCCATAATTGGCATAATTACGATCGCGATCAGTTTTTTTGGACCTGGTTATATACGTGAATATATTCATGGAAAACAACCGCTTGCAGTATTAGGTTTTTTTACAGGACTTTTTATAACGGGGATGCTGTTGGTTGTTGTAGCAAATGATGCCTTTTCTTTTATGGTTTCATGGGAATTGATGTCATTATCAAGCTATTTTCTCGTTTCTTACCAGCACCAAAATGCACCAAATCGACGCGCAGCATTCCTTTATTTATTAATGGCTCAAGTAGGAGCAATTTTAATCTTACTGGGCTTTGGAGTTTTAGCTGCATTTGGCGAAGGCATGAGTCTTACATTTGATGCGATGCGCGCAGCACCGCTTAATTTAACCTGGTCATCAATTGCGTTTGTGCTGGGTTTATTGGGATTTGGAATGAAGGCCGGATTGGTGCCAATTCACACCTGGCTACCGGAAGCACATCCAGTTGCACCCTCTCATATTTCTTCTCTAATGTCGGGTGTCATGCTTAAGGTTGCCATCTATGGTTTCATTCGAATGACCTTTGATCTCATTGGAAACGTTCATTGGGGTTGGGGCGTTGCCGTTTTAATCATGGCCAGTATCACTGCAATTTTTGGCGTATTATATGCCCTGGTTCAAACAGACATAAAACGTTTACTCGCTTACAGCTCAATTGAAAATGTCGGGATTATTTTTATCGGCTTAGGGCTTTCAATGATCTTTTTTGGGACCAACCACCCTATTCTCGGCGTGCTTGGTTTAATTGCAGCCTTATATCATTCGCTTAATCATTCTATATTTAAAAGTTTATTATTCCTGGGGGCAGGTTCAGTAATCCAAAGAACCCACGAAAAAGACATGGAACGTTTAGGTGGACTAATAAAACGTATGCCCTGGACAGCTCTGTATTTTTTGATTGCTTGCATTAGTATTTCTTCTTTGCCCCCATTTAATGGGTTTGTATCTGAATGGCTAACATTTCAAACTGCGCTGCAAGCAGTAGCACTGGATAGTGGTGTGCTTCGAGCAATTATACCAATTACTGCTGCTGTATTAGCATTAACAGGCGCATTGGGGGCGGCTTGTTTTGTCCGCCTTTATGGTATTACTTTTTTAGGTAGAGCACGCTCAAAACGAGCCCGAACTGCACACGAAGCAAGTCTCGGAATGAACTACGCACAAGGTTTACTCGCAGTTTTATGCGTTTTATTAGGCGTATTTCCGAGCTATGTAATCGATCGATTAAATGCAATTCCATTGTCAATAATGAATAAAGGTCTTACAACTGCCACTGAACAAGGGTGGCTATGGTTAACGCCCATTACCGCTGAAAAGTCATCATACAGTGCACCACTAGTTGCAGTTGGAATATTGATTGCACTAGCTTTATGGGCAATAGTACATAAATTTTTAGTCCCAAAAGAAAAATATGCCTTGGAACGAAAAGATACCTGGGATTGTGGTTTTGGTGGAGGGACTTCTCGTATGCAGTACACTGGAAGTGCATTTTCAGAACCCTTTAGACGAATTTTTAAACCAGTATGGCGTTTAACTGAAACTGTTGAGCGCGAACCAAAACCTAAATTGGAATTAGAACCAGCATCAATTCGTCATAAAATGCAGGTCGAAGACATTACCTGGAGCTGGTTTTACTTACCGATTGCACGTCTTGTTCATAGTGCATCAAAACGTATCACCCGTATTCAAACAGGTCATTTAAGACATTATCTGGGGTATTCATTTTTAACATTAATCCTTTTATTATGGATGATAACCTGATGGAATGGGTCTTTGCTTTTGTTCAAACAGCAATTTTCATTATTGCCGCTCCCTTGTTCGCCAGTTGGATCAAGCGCATGAAGTGTCGGCTTCAAAACCGTCTACCACCTACGATCTGGCAACCTTACCTTAATTTATGGCGGTTATTTGGAAAACAAGTAATTTTATCTCATAATGCTTCACCTGTGTTTCGCTTTACACCCTATCTGGTTATAGCCGCCACTGTGTTGGCAGCTGCAGTAATACCGCTAATCAGCATTAATTTACCTTTAGATGCTATTGCAGATGTTATTGTCCTCATTGGATTTTTTGCCCTAGCCCGTTTTTTTCTAACATTGGCCGGGCTTGATGTTGGAACCGCCTTTGGTGGTATGGGTTCTTCGAGAGAAATGATGATTTCTTCATTAGCTGAGCCTGCAATGTTACTAGCGGTATTTACTCTTGCGATGGTAGCTTCCAGTACCAATTTATCAACAGTAATAACTCAACTTTTAAATGCTGGTTTCGTGCTAAGACCATCTTTATTGTTTGCCTTCTTAAGTATTTTACTTGTAGCCGTTGCAGAAACGGGTCGTATACCAGTTGATAATCCGGCAACTCATCTTGAGTTAACCATGGTTCATGAAGCGATGATTCTTGAATATACTGGTCGTCATCTTGCTCTAATAGAATGGGCTGGAATGATAAAACAAATGATCTACGGTGTTCTAATCGCAAATATATTTTTCCCATGGGGTATCGCTACTGAATTAACTTTTAGCTCAGTAGTTATTGCAATAATAGCGATAACTGTAAAATTAATGATCCTGGGTATTACACTTGCCGTTAGTGAAACTGTATTGGCGAAAATGCGAGTATTTCAGGTGCCTTCTTACCTGGCTTTAGCGGTCACATTGGCTTTGGTTGGTTTGCTTAGTCATATCATATTGGAGAATTATTGAAATGTTAATGAATTCACCGATTGAACAACAAGCCATTTTATTTCTCGCGTCGCTTATTTTATTTACATCGTTTGTGTTATTAGCACAGACCCGTGTGTTACGAATGGTAAACGCGTTCGCAGCACAAGGAATATTTGTTGCACTAACAACTGCCTTGGTTGCATATGCAACAGAGCAATATCATTTATATATCTCCGCTATATTAACACTGGCTTTAAAAGCTGTATTCATTCCCTGGTTATTGCACCGTCTGGTTCATAAATTAGAAATTGATCGTGAACTACAACAAGTTGAAAATCCTGCGTTTGTACTAATGACCGGTGCTGCACTGGTTATATTTTGCTATTACGTTACCTTGCCGATCACACAACTTACTGATGGCATAACTCGAAACACGATAACGATTAGTATGGCCGTTGTTTTATTAGGAATGTTAATGTTAGTTACTCGAAACAAAGCAGTGTCGCAAGTTATCGGATTTATGTCTTTAGAAAATGGCTTGTTTTTTGCTGCTGTTGCCGCAACTCATGGTATGCCAATGGTTGTTGAACTCGGAATTGCTTTTGATGTTTTAGTAGCTGCAATTATTTTTGGCGTATTTTTCTTCCATATTCGCGACAGCATTGATTCATTGGATGTGAATCAACTTAATCGTCTATCGGAGCATGAAGAAGAATGAATGCATTAATTTTAACTTTAGTCATTCCTCTTGTCTCTGCTACATTATTGGCCATTATTGCTCGTCAACGTGTCTGTAGTTTGTTTAATATTCTTGCCAGTGCAAGTACTTTTGTTGCCAGTATCTTTATGGCTATCACTGTTTTGGAAACCAATATGCCTATTGGTGGTGAGCAGGGTCAGTTTTATGTAGATGAATTTAATGTTTACTTGATAGTACTAACTGCATTTATTGGTTTAACGACATCGATATTTTCTCGTCCTTACATGATGCATGAAGAACGATTGGGAAAAGTAACGCAAAACAGAATGCGATTATATCATTCCAGTTATCAGGGCTTCTTGTTTACCATGTTACTGGCATTATCAACTAACAATCTAGGTATTTTATGGGTTGCACTTGAAGGTGCAACACTTGCTACTGTTATGTTAGTAAGCTTATATCGGACACCTGAAGCAATTGAAGCAGCCTGGAAATATTTTATTATTTGCGGCGTTGGTATTGCGCAGGCATTATTTGGTACCGTTTTAATCTATTTCGCAGCAGCAAATGCCATTCCAAATCCGGAGCATGCATTATTATGGAGTGAGCTGCATGCGAACGCAGGGCAGCTTGAGCCAGTTGTTATGGTCATTGCCTTTGTATTTATATTGGTTGGTTACGGTACTAAAATAGGTCTTGTTCCCATGCACACCTGGTTACCCGATGCTCATTCAGAAGGTCCAACTCCGATGTCGGCAGTGTTATCAGGCTTGCTGCTAAATGTTGCACTTTATGCACTTGTTAGAATCAAAATGATAACTGATGGAGCCTTAGAAGCCAGTATTGCAGGACATAATCCGTATCTGGCAGGTTATCTGATGATGGGCTTTGGTCTTGTTTCTTTTACTGTTGCAGCATTATTCTTACATCGGCAACGTGATATTAAACGCTTATTTAGCTACTCTTCAATTGAACATATGGGTTTAATGACTTTTGCTTTTGGGCTTGGTGGGCCATTAGCAACATTTGGTGCGTTATTACACATGACTGTCCATTCATTAACAAAGTCAGCCATTTTTGTTACCGTTGGGCATGCATGTCAAATTGCAGTTACACAAAAAATAGAAAACATTCGGGGGCTTATCAAAACTCAACCTGCTGTTGGCTGGGGATTATTAATCGGCACAGCTGCTATCGCCGGGTTTCCACCCTTTGGTGTGTTTACCAGTGAATTTTTATTATTAACTGCAACAATGGAAGCACGTCCCTGGTTAACACTACCATTACTACTCGGGTTAACTATTGCATTTGCCGGTTTATTTCGACATTTACACCCAATGGTTTATGGTGATGCACCGGAAAACCAACAACCAGTAAAAATGAATATGTGGCCAGTAATAATCCATTTAAGTTTGGTGTTGTGGTTAGGCTTAAGTATTCCTAATTTCCTATCAAATTGGTTCAATAAAGCAACCATACTCATTTCTGGTCAGGGGGTTTTTTAATGAACCAGTTTGAATGGTTAGATGATTTATTAAAATCGTTTGAAAGTGAACATGTATTATTACGTGATCAATCAACAACGCAACTGGCGCCGGCTTATGTATTAGAATTTGATGCAGAGGATTGGGGACAGGTCGCTCGAATTTCTCTTAAACACGATCTTCGATGGGCCGGAATGTGGGCCGAACACATTGACGATACAATTAGGCTTAATGCAATTTTTGAATTGTCAGGTGATTATCTGATAGCTAGAACAAGTATTGAACTCAAAACACCAATTTTACCCTCTCATTGCATTTACTATCCAGCAGCAGATAGACCAGAGCGTAAAACACAAGACATGTTTGGTGTTGTATTTGCCGATCATCCCGATACGCGTCGATGGACCCGTCATCAGGCATGGGGAGAAGAACTGTACCCACTTCGAAAAGATTTTCCTGTTGAAGGTAACCCTAAAAATCAAACCCCGCCAGATAATAATTATGTTTTTTTTCAAGCACAAGGCAGCGGTGTTTACGAAATTCCAGTCGGACCAGTTCATGCCGGTGTTATCGAGCCCGGTCACTTTCGTTTCCAGGCAGTTGGCGAGCATGTTCTTAATCTCGAACAACGTTTAAATTACGTCCATAAAGGCACTGAGAAAATCGCCGAGGGTCGTGACAGTGACGGACTTGCACGTCTAGCTGGACGTGTATCCGGTGACAGTACTGTTGCCCACACTTGGGCAGCATGCATGGCAATGGAACGTGCCGCGCAAGTACAACCTCCAGTTCGAGCGAATACAATTCGTGGAATCATGTGTGAATGGGAGCGCATTGCCAATCATCTTGGTGATATTGGAGCAATATGTAATGATGTTGGTTTTGCATTTGCACTTATTCAAACACACCGTTTAAAAGAAGATCACTTAAGGTTAGCTAACACCATCTTTGGCCATCGTTTTATGATGGATCAAATTATTCCAGGCGGTGTGAAAACGGATATTGAAGAAACCTATTATGAAATAATAAAAAGTCATTGCGGTAAAATTCGTGAAGAACTTGAACCGTTAATGGATATTTTTTATAACAATACTTCACTCGAAGACAGATTATTGGGAACCGGTATTCTTTCTTTAAGCACAGCAAAAAAACTGGGGTGCATTGGTTATGTTGGTAGAGCCAGTGGTATGGCCTACGATGCACGTAAAGATCATGGCTATGCACCCTATTCTTCATTTGCTGTACGAGTTCCATCATATGAACAAGGTGATGTGCTCACCAGAATGCGAGTGCGCGCTGAAGAGATTTATGAATCCATTCGTTTAATTGGGTATATGCTAGATGAAATATCTGAAACCGCGGTTATAACACCGTGGCAAGGAAATGATATGGAAACTGGAGCAGAAGGTATCGGAATAGTTGATGGATGGCGTGGCGAAATAATTACCTACGTTCGGTTTGGTGATCATGGAAAAATCGATCGCTTTGCTCCCAGAGATCCATCCTGGCATACATGGCCAGCGTTAGAACAATTGATTCATGGCAATATTGTCCCTGATTTTCCAGTCTGTAATAAATCTGTAAACGGCTCCTACTCCGGTCATGATTTATAGGTAACACGATGCTAAAATTATTAACTAAAATTTTTAAAACGGGTGTGGTTACTGATGATGTAGTCACTGACGAAGCTTTAGATAAAATTGGAGCTGATGTTAAACGTATTGTCGATAAACGCTTTCGTGGTAGCTTGTCTATTCGTGAAGTTGATTCAGGATCGTGTAATGGTTGTGAACTTGAAATTAATGCACTAAATAATCCTTATTACGATATTGAACGCTTTGGTGTTCATTTTGTGGCATCACCACGGCATGCTGATTTATTACTCGTTACTGGCCCTGTATCACGCCACATGGAAGAAGCACTGCGTCGAACTTATGCCGCGACACCAATGCCGAAATGGGTTATTGCTGTAGGGGATTGTGGCGCAAATGGTGGCGAGTTTGGAATTAACTATGCATCAGCAGGTGCGGTATCAAATATCATACCGGTTGATTTAGAAATTAAGGGATGTCCGCCAAGCCCAACAGATTTATTAACCGGGGTTGTTGCACTATTGAGTAAGCAAGATCACTAATTAGTTTAATTTTCTATTCTTTTTTGGAATAGCAATAACAGTAACACCCTCGTCGCTTACTACTTTAATTCCTTCTGATTCGGCATGACTGCTTAAAATATTTTGACTTTCGATTGCACCAACTTCAGCTGAAATATTAACATCAAGATCATCAAAATGCTGTTCCACAAAATCATTTAAACGATCAACAAAATCGGAGGTTAAAGCACTCACATCAACATCGACATTGCTTATTGTCACTTCACTTTTGTTTAGTTTTTCTTTTAGTAAGTTATACGGCTTAATTTCAATGACATTATTTTGATTATTACTATCATTCAGTTTTACTATTTCATTCACGCCGCATACTGGACACGTTAACTGGCCATTTAACAATTGCATATCAAAATCTGACGGTTTTTGAAACCAACCTTCAAATCGGTGTTCCAATTCACATACTAAATCGAATATAATCATATTTTTACTACTAGTTATTACAAGGATGTTGGGCGTATTTTACCGTTTTTCTACCATTCCCGCCATTTGAAATTCATCCTAGTTTTGACATAAACAAACAAATATAACTAATTGATTAATAACTAATAATTATGAAAGTGTATTAATCTTACACTACAAAATGTAAGGCTAATCTTACAAATGAATAAGGGATAACCTACATACCGGTTAGATTAAAATTTCTATACTATTAATCTAAATTCTGAATGTTTTGTACTCACATTAAAATGGACTACGAATGGACAATCTACGAACAGGAAGCTCAAGTCGAATAAACCCCGATCGTTATTTTCATGTTATGAATCAGGGATGGTACGTATTTACTCGTGAAGGCGTTCAAGGGCCATACGATCAGCGTAATGATGCTGAAACGCACATAGTTTCAGTAATCGGCAGTTCTGATTCGATTTCAAGAGATGCAGTAATTGAAGCCATCGATTCCAATGATTCATGGCGTCGATAGTAATTACAAACTAATTTATATCGAATATTAGCTTAAACACTTATTTTCGAAATATTCTGTCTGTTTTCAAAATTCATATTATAATTATTAGTAATTAAT
>CAYOHQ010000135.1:0-8705 GCA_964403805.1 uncultured Thioalkalispiraceae bacterium
CGGTGCGCAGGGCTAATAATCGTAAACTGGATTCCAGGATGAAGGTGCATTTTAGTTGGCCGTCTTTGTGGGGCTCGCCTTCGAGTACTTGGGTGATGATGCCGGCGACGGGGCGTTGGTAGCCATCGATGCCGGTGAAGCTTAATAATGCGGCGGCCTGAATGCTGCCGCTCATGTCGAAAAATCGGTCAATTAGGGCTTCGATCTTAAATCGAAACGGGCGCGATAGGGTTTCGGTGCCGGTCATGCTAATGACGGGCAGGGCTTCGCCGTTGATGGTTAATGATAGTGTTGCGGCGTTAAAGGGTAGTGGTTGTGCACCCATGCTTGTTACTCCTTTTGCTTAGTCCGTAAGCAATTCCCTGTTACAGCTTTAAGGTTACACCGGTGTATAGTTGCTTGGCAAGATCTATTATTAAAGGTAAAGCGGTATTGTTAGAATGTTAAATTATACTTACTATTCGAGTATGCAATATTAGAGATTGGAATAATATCAATGATATATCAAAGAATTAGAATACAAAATTATAAAAAGTTGTCGTCACTCATTGGCTCTGTATCAATATGCCAGATAACTTTTGAGGCGTCTTCTGCTGGTCGTAATTCGACATTTGAAGTAGCGGTTAAAAAAGGACCTTCTTTCTCACCTTCAATCATGTAAAAAATATCACCTTTTTTTAAGCTGGTGAATTTACACTCTTCCCAGTAGTCTCGGTCTGGATGTATTTTTCGTTTATAGGTTAGTTTCATTTAACAAGTCCTTCAATCCTTAAAACTAAATTAATATTAGCATAAAGTGTGAATTAGTTCACACAAATATATTTATGTTAAATAAAATAAATTTATGGTTATGTTAAATAATGTTTAACTATTGATTAACCTCGTTTGTTTTTTCAATTTTGCGTAATACTGTAAACACAATATCAACGGTTAAATTTAATTTTTCCAATTTCGTGGCTGTTTCACGCCCGGTTTTATTTGCTCTAAAAAAATGCGGTGTCATTAATAGTAATTTACTAATTAGATTATTGTCTAAGTCTCCTGTTTTAAATTGCAATTGCTCGTTATTGATTATTGTGAAATCCAATTTTTCTTTAACACTTAGATTAGGCTGTTCTGTTTTAACAATATCGGTGTATATTATTTCACGTAACTCTTTTAGATGATCTGGCCCGGGCTCAACTAAAATAATATAAGCACCGCGTTTCATTATTTTAGTAAAACCGTCAAAACTTTGAAAACCAAAAACACAATTAATAATATCGACACTATTGCTTGCTATTGGTGCTTGTCGATTTGTTCCTACTAACCAGGTAATTTGTGTGTTGCGTTTTGAAGCTGCTACTACAGCATGTTTGGAAATATCCACTCCAATAAAACTAAGTTGCGAGTTACCGGGCTTTATTGAAAGCCGATTCAATATATAATTAAAATAATAACCTTCACCACAACCTGCATCGACGATACAAACAGTCTCGTTATTGTTTTTCTGGATGAGCGATTGATTAATCTCGGTTAATTTTTTTGCAATGGGTTCATAAACACCTGCATTTAAAAATTGCGTTCGAGCTGACACCATTTCTTTGCTGTCACCCGGTTCTTTGGAACGTTTATGTTGAACTGGTAATAAGTTAATGTATCCCTGTTTTGCAATATCAAAGCTATGGCCTCTACTGCAAATTAGTTGTTTATCACTAGCCGTTAATAACCCACCATCAATGGGGCAAGCGAGATTTGATGCTTTAATGATGTTCATATGTTATTTCTATTCAGATATATAATCAGCTAAAACTTGTTTTGCCCATTCTGGTAATTTATTGACTCGTTGTTTGTATTTACCGTTTCGTAATTCTGCAATAATTTTAAACGGCGTGTTAAAATACGAGTTATCATAAATTTGTATGACATCTGCTAATGGTAAGGCAGTGCGAATATTTTTCATCGTTCGTGGAATTCGAGACACTATCTTTTCAGCAGGAACAGTATGTCCACCTTGCAAGACACGTTGTGCGATTCGTGCTTGATTTAACTCGGCATTCTCTAAATGAATATACACGACTATAACTTCGTAATTATGTGCTTTTGCTTGTGCTACAAAATCAATTTTTGAGTGATGCGAAAAAACTGTTTCAAAACAAAATGACGTACCCGTTTTTAATAATGCAGACCGTAATTGTGTTATTAATATAGCAGCATCGTAACTGACATTTCCCGGGTTTTTGTTATCTAATTTTTTTGCTAACACATCAGCATTTAAAAATGGCATTCCAGTGGCTTGTATGAAATTCTGATAGAACGTTGTTTTACCTACTCCATTTGCACCTGCAAGAATCCATACTTGTTTTTTGGGCATATTAATTATTGATCTTGTTTCACAAATTCACCATCGCGAAAATATCCAGACTGCCGTATGCCATCTTCTTGAACACAATCTATTAGACCGGGATTTGCTTTACTGGCTTCGTAATAAAGTGAATGTGACTTTAACTCTCTTGCTAAACTACCATCATTGCTTTTTGTTTCGACAGTAGCAAACAACTGGGCAGAATCGATTGGGCTAGAAGACACTGTTTCAATTCGAACTTCAGCGAGATCGTGCACTAACGCTATCAGCTCGGTGCTGGTTATTGAATGCGATATTCTTTTACCAATTTCAGCCCAAAATTCGATTTGCTTTGGTACTGTACGCGAGAATAACTTTGCCTCAGCTTCAGCATCTCGAATTAGCGACTCTTTTAAACGAATTGGACTGGACATAACTACCTCAATTTGTTGCATCATCTAATTAATTGTAGCAAAATGCTACATATATTCAATTCGAAACTGATTTTATATCAAAATAAATTTGATATCTCCGAGGTTATCATCTATGATAACTTCAATGACATGGAAAATTACATTTTACAGTGTAAAAGTTGAAGAACAGACCTTAAAATTCCCCGCACGTATCCTGGCTAATTTCTTGCATATTACTGATATGATTGAAGAATTATGACCTAATTTATGAAGACCATATGTTTGATCACTTGGTTCTGGCCTTTATGAAATTAGATCAATGGGCGTTCTTTATACTGCACGATTAAAGGAAAAGAAATTGTAATATTACCTTCATTCATTAAAAAGACACAAAAAACACCTAAGACGGATTTAGAACTTGTTAAAAAACGTATGAAAGAGGTTTTAAAATGAGCAGACCAACATTATCGGAATTTAAGAAAAAGGCATTTGCTAAAACATCTGTTAAAAAAGAATATAATGCTTTATCACCTGCCTATAATTTTCGTAAAAAATTAATTACTTTGCGCCAAAAAGCTGGATTAACTCAAGAGCAAATTGCAACAGCGCTACATACACAAAAGAGTAATATCTCACGCCTCGAAAATGCAAACTCGACTATTTCCCCGAAATTGTCAACAATAGAGCAATATGCGAATGCAGTTGGTTATCAAGTTGAAATCAAATTTGTACCAAAAAAGATGTAATTAAGCTGTTAACGACATAAAAAGTTTAGGTAATTTTTCTGGTAATTTTTCTACGTTATCTATAACGGTATAACCATTATAACCAAAGATATCACCAATGTAGTCGTCTGCTTTTTTATCTAAACTGATGCAATGAGTGTAGATGCCTTTTGAGGATAATTCTTCTACTGCTTTATGGGTGTCATTAATTAATAGTTTTTCATCAGCCACATCAATATCGGATGGTTCGCCATCGGTTAAAATTAATAATAATTTTTTATCGGCTTTTTGGCCTTCGAGATAATGCGCGGCATGACGAATTGCTGCACCCATTCGTGTTGAATAACCTGCTTCAATTGCGGCTAAACGCGATTTTACGCCATCGTCCCAGTGTTCTGAAAACCCTTTTAGGTGATGATAACGAACATTGTGACGGGTGTCTGAATGAAAACCGGCAATTGCAAATTTGTCGCCCAGTTGTTCGATTGACCAACCTAATAAAGTAACCGCTTCGCGACTGAGTTCTAAAATGGATTGAGTACAACCGTCAGGTGTTTCATGTAGTGACGCTGATAAATCCATTAATAGTAACACCGCAAAATCACGGCCATCGTGTTTGTGGCTCATGTTAATTCGTGGGTCGGGTTGTGCGCCACTTTTGAAATCAATGATTGATCGAATAGCGACATCCAGATCAAGCTCACTGCCTTCTTCCTGATAACGAACGCGAACGTAATTTTGTGGTTTTAATAAATCTAAAATTCGTTTTAAATAATTTGCCAATGCGGCATGTTTTTCTAAAATTTTATCGATGTCAGTTGCATTACCCGGTGGATGCAGTGACTCATATAATGTTACCCAATCGGGTTTGTAGCTATTGGTATTGTAATCCCACTCTTGATAGTGACGTGGTGGTAAGCCATCGGGGATATCGTCTTCGGCTTCTTTTGGTTTGGCCTGTATTTCTTCTGGCTCATCATCTTCTTCAATGAACACCCATAGATGCCGATTATCATCCCGATACTCGATTTCGGTATTGTCAAAATGCATTTTTGGTAGTTGATCACTTTGCATTCGCGTTTTTGCGGTAAATGAAATTGCGAGTGATAACATTTCTTTAGTGCTGGACTCAGCACCTTCTTTTAATGTGTTATGAAATTTCTCAACAAAATCGAGTATTACCGGGTTTTGGTATTCATGATTTTCATCCAGAATCGCACGGGATAACATGGCTAAGCGATGTCGTACACAAGATTCATGTTTGTTATCGCAACTACCTTCTACTGGTATTGGGTGCAGTGCCAGAAGGTATTTTTTTAAGCCGGGATAATCTCGAAGTGTTAATGCTTCGATGCGCGAATCTTCAAAAAACTCGACTGCAATGCGCTGAAACGGTGAGAGGTTATCGGCTATTTCTCTGGTTGACCAACGCTTGTGCCCTGCCATGTGCGCGAGCACGACACGATAACGATTCATGCCTGACACACCGTTTTGCTCATCAAACACATCCGGCACACGCATTCCGAGTTGATCGTAATAGGGTTGTGGTTTGCGTAGCTCATCAAAACCCAATGAATAAGGAACAACATACTCTTCGAGTTGCCACATACTACGCAGGTAATAATCGATTAAACGTTCATGGTCCATGTACAATGTGCCGTGCCGTTCGCGTTGCAGCATTGCTTTGGCATCGGCAGATTGAAGTGTAAAATAATCGCGTTGGCGTTCCGGATGATCGTTATAATTTCGTGCGCCATACTCCATCCAGTTTTTTAAACCTTCGAGTGATAGTTGGCTAAGTAAATACGGAATTTGTTTTAACAGATCGGGTAAACCCGGGCTTGGAAAAGTGGTGTGGTGACCGTGAATTGATCCGGTGGTTGAATGCATCATTTCGAAAATTATTTCGATAAAATACTGCATCTGTTTACTACTACCCAAACGTCGAGCGGCTTCTGGCAGGCAATGCATAAAGGGTGGTATTGAATTACCATTGGGTGTGCGCGACATATCCCAAACTGCTTGTGATACCATTGTTAGCATTTCTTCACCCAGAGTATTTGCCATGTCGGGCATTTCTTCCAGATAAACTAACACGGGTTCAAAACCACGACCAATCATGCACACCATGCTGGCGCCTTTTAAGTAATCTTCTACACCGTCATTACTTAATTTGCGCAATACATCGTTCATGTAGTCGTCAAAGCAATCTTCAATTTGCTCGAAACTGCATTTTAGTTTTTTACGATAATCCGGGTATTCTGTTGTCATCTGTTTTAAGCAAAAATACTATCAATTGAATGAATCAAAGTATCACGAATATCTTTGTCATCTGTAATTGGTGTTACTAATGCCATTCGACAAGCTGCTTTTGCTTCGATGCCGTTATTCATTAATGTGGCGGCGTAAACTAATAATCGAGTTGAAATTCCTTCATCTAGACCATGCCCTTTTAAATGACGAGCAGTGTGTGCAATTTTAACTAACTTCGCTGCAATATCTTCTTTGGTTCCAGCCTCTTTAATAACAATGGCTGTTTCAACTTTTGAATCAGGATAATCAAAATCCAAACCGGTAAAGCGTTGTTTGGTTGATTGTTTAAGATCTTTCATCATGCTTTGATAACCCGGGTTATAGGAAATAACCAATTGGAAATCAGGGTGTGCATTGATTAGCTCACCTTTTTTATCTAACGGTAACTGACGACGATGATCCGTTAGTGGGTGAATGACGACTGTAGTATCTTGACGTGCTTCTACAATTTCATCCAGGTAACAAATTGCTCCAATGCGTGCTGCGGTTGTTAATGGACCATCTAACCAGCGTGTGCCATTGGCATCCAGTAAGTAACGCCCTACTAAATCAGATGCGGTCATGTCTTCATTGCAGGCAACGGTTATTAGCGGTTTTTTTAGTTTATACGCCATGTGTTCAATAAAACGTGACTTACCACAACCGGTTGGGCCTTTAACAATGACTGGCATTCGTGCTGCATAGGCTGCTTTATATAAAGCAACTTCATCAGCCATTGCTTCATAATAAGGTTCTTCGGTGATCTTATATTGTTCTACATCAATGGTTTGATCTTGATTACTCATGCATCTATTCCTGTGTGGTAATAACTATTGTAGTTTATAAATTTTTAACTTTAATAGTTTGGAAAAAAAAACCCCTGCCTTGTTATAAGAGCAGAGGCTTTTCTCTAACTAAAACGTTCGCTTACTTATGAACGCCTAGTTTGTCTCTCCAACCTGGATACAATGCATCTGCATCACCCGGGAAGGATTCGAATGCGCGAGCAAATTCATTATGCTCTTTCGCGAATTCGATTGGGTCTGCTTTTTGTGTCCAACATTCAAATGCTTGGCGTAATGATTTCGCACCGGCCGCTGGTGAATCGATGTGTCCGTAAGAACCACCACCCGAGGTATTAATCACATTACCATGACCCAGATTTTCGAAGAAACCCGGTAGACGTAGTGCATTCATACCACCAGAAATAATTGGTGTCGTTGGTTTCATGCCGAACCATTCTTGATGATAAACAGGACCATCGGCACTATCACGTTCGATCATGTAAGCGATGTTTCGATCGTCTGCACCACCTTCCATTTTACCGTAACCCATTGTACCCACGTGGATACCTGAAGCGCCCATAAGACGTGACAATTTTGCTAAAACAAATGCTGTGTAACCACGAACTGCTGAAGGTGATGTAATAGCACCATGACCAGCACGATGATAATGTAAATATTGGTTTGGATAGTTACGACGAGCCGTTGTTACCATGCCACAACCACCAACATAACCGTCAACCAGGAATGCTACGTGATGTGCATTTTCAGCAAACGTTTCTAAAATGTAATCGGCACGTGCACACATTTCGTGATGATCGTCAGCAGTAATGTTTGCTGAGAATATTTTTGCTTCGCCAGTTTCATCTTGTGCTCGGCGCATTGAATCTGCAACTAATGGTGTTACTTCTTTCATGCGAGCATAAACCTGATTACCTTGAGGTTCATCATTTTTGATGAAATCACCACCTAACCAGAACTGATAAGCCGCTTCTGCAAAAGGTTTAGGACGTAAACCCAATTTAGGTTTAATAATAGTACCTGCGATGTAACCACCATTTTCACGATCACGACCTAAAAGATTCCATAGATCAGTAATGTCTTGTGAAGGACCATCGAAGATATCCAGCATTTGCTTTGGTACATGGAAATCGATCATTTGTGCGCATTGCACGTCACCCATGCCCTGGTTATTACCAATAGCAAGTGTTAAGAAAGAAACGACCATTGCACGGCCATCGATTAAGTTACGATCGAATAAACCACAAGGATAGGCGATTTTCATGATGCCTTTGGCTTCATCAATTTCGTACACCATTGCATCTAGATCTTTAGTGAAATCATCGGTAGTTGAAACTTCAACGTTGGTACCGGTTGATGATTCTGCTGCGAAATGCGCTGCAGTTTCTAAATAGCCACCAAAACCTGGCATTGGTGTCATTGTGTAAGCCACTAATATATGGCCGCCTTCTTTTAACAGTGTATCTTCATCCAGACTCAAGTCTGCATAACGTGCTGATTGATCCATTATGATCTCCTAACTTATTTAATGATAATTCGGTCTTTCTTAGTCCAATACTGTTATAAAATAACCAGTAAAATTGGGGGTTTAGGCTTTATTGTGATGCCAATTGCAGAAAGTGAAGCGACTATACGTAAGATCATTCATAATTACTACTCAGTATTATTGATTGTTATCATAAGTATATACTTATGATATAAAGTGGGCTATCTAGTTAAACTCGAT
Source organism: uncultured Thioalkalispiraceae bacterium (assembly GCA_964403805.1). Classification (GTDB taxonomy): domain Bacteria; phylum Pseudomonadota; class Gammaproteobacteria; order UBA6429; family Thiohalophilaceae; genus CAYQUC01. The sequence continues at coordinate 8,283 of CAYOHQ010000135.1, forward strand.
ACTATTTTCTGGTAGCCCTACTTCATACCACGGGCAGTTATACTATATACTGTGCTCACTCAACGAAGTAATTACAGAATCAGGTGTTGTTATGGATAACAAATTATTGATAAATAGCCTCGTTATAATAATTAGCCTACTACTAGCCGCATGCCAATCTGATCCGGCGATTAAACTCTTTAAAGATAAAAACCTGAGTTCCCGACATTATGCAAAACTTGAAGCCCCGACTGGCATTCTCATTCTGGAAATTGACGGCAAAGAAATGGATTATGCACCGCAATATCACGTGTTGCCGGGTAAGCGACAATTACACGTTATGGTGAGTGCCTTTAAGGGTGAATCGGCCTATAAAGTTGGGGATATCGATATTTCATTTTATGCTTCGGCCGAACATACCTATTTAATAAAATCACTTGCGAC
>CAYOHQ010000136.1:0-8537 GCA_964403805.1 uncultured Thioalkalispiraceae bacterium
CATTGACGTCGTTACGTCGCCTGGATGAGTCGCTCGTGGGCGTTTGCCTTGTGCTGATTTGGGTGTGATCGTAATGTTGCTGCTTGACTGACCATTACCCATTTCCATTTGAGTTAAATTTTCAACCAGAATTTCTTCGGGTTGTCCATCAATTCGAATATAATAAGGTTTTTGTTCTTGAGCGCCGTGACCTGTACCCGTGATATTAATATTATAAGTCTCTCCGTGCATAGTGTCATTAAATTCCGTTGCAGCCATGCAAACATTGTTTTGATCAGACTCTGTTATGGGTTCGAGTTTTTCCGGTTCGAGGGTTCCATTTTTTCTATCTTCTAAAAATTGGCTACCAATATCCGGAAACATGGCATAAATTAATACATCATCTTCATTTTCACACAACTCCGCACATTGTTTTCGTAATTCCGCTAATTCGGGTTTTAGAAGGTCGGCTGGCCTACAATCAATAACTTCTTCATTACCAATGGCCATCTGACGTAGCTGGGGGCTAATCTCACCCAGTGCTTTGCCGTATTGACCTTTTAAATAAATTTTAACTTCATTGGTAATGGTTTTATAACGTTCGCCGGTTAATACATTCAACACCGCCTGCGTTCCCACTATTTGGGATGTAGGGGTAACTAATGGCGGATAGCCCAATTCTTTACGCACTTTTGGAATTTCATCCAGCACATCATTCATGCGAGCAAGTTCACCTTGTTCCTTTAACTGGTTCGATAAATTCGACATCATACCACCGGGTACTTGATTAACCTGAACGCGGGTATCAAGACCAGTAAATTCACTTTCAAACTGATGGTATTTTTTTCTGACTTCATAAAAATAAAAGCCAATCTCCTGAAGTGATTCCAAATCGAGTTTACTGTCGTAAGGTGTATTACGCAATGCCGCGACCATACTTTCTGTAGGAGGGTGGCTGCTACCACTGGCAAAGGATGATATAGCCGTATCGATTCCAGCAGCACCACATTCAATCGCTTTTAATTGGCACATACTAGCCAAACCTGCTGTTGCATGTGAATGTATATGTACGGGAACAGTTAGCGTGTCTACTAGAGCTGAAACCAGTTCTTCAGTTATAAACGGCGTTAATAAACCCGCCATGTCTTTAATAACAATACTGTCACAACCCAGTTCTTGTAATTCTACTGCCAATGTTACAAATTGCTTTGTGGTGTGTACTGGACTTGTCGTATAGCTAATAGCACCTTGTGCATGTTTATTTTCATTTTTTACGGCCTCAATTGAAACTCGCAAATTACGAATATCATTTAACGCATCAAAAATGCGAAATACATCAATACCGTTTACAGCAGAGCGATGAACAAAAGCGCGAACTACATCATCAGAATAATGTCGATAACCTAATAAATTTTGTCCGCGCAACAACATTTGCAGTGGTGTGGTTGGTAATGCGCTTTTTAAGGATCGTAATCGTTGCCATGGGTCTTCTTTTAAAAACCGAATACACGCATCAAATGTAGCACCACCCCAAACTTCCAAAGACCAATAATTAATTTTATCCAGCCGGTCGCATATGGGTAACATATCTTCAATACGCATCCGTGTTGCAATTAATGATTGATGTGCATCTCTTAAAATAGTGTCAGTTATTTTAATGGCGGGCATTTATTACTCCATTTAATTTTAATATTATACCGGTTTCATGGCCGGAGACTTATTGCATGTCTTATACGTATAATTTACAAACCCATACTAGCTGCTACAGCAGCAGCGACCGCAGCGGCAACATCACGATTCGATCGTTTAACCGAATATTTATTTAACTCTGGATGTGTTTCTACAAAACCGGTATTAAATTCACCCATTTGAAATTCTGGTGATTTCAAAATTTCCAGGTGATACGGTATGGTTGTTTTTACACCGTGAAGCACAATGTCTTTTAAAGCTCGTTGTGAACGATCCAGTACTGAGTCCCAGTCTAAAGCCCACACAGTGAGCTTTGCACACATTGAATCATAGTAGGGCGGTATGACATAACCAGTGTATATACAACCATCTGTTCTGACACCCGGGCCACCGGTTGCAAAGTAACGCGAAATTTTTCCAAAACTCGGCAGAAAATCATTTTGAGGATCTTCAGCATTAATACGAAACTCAATTGCATAACCCCGTTTTTTAATCTGGTGTTGTTCATAACGTAAATTTAAGCCGGATGCGATACGAATTTGTTCCTGCACAATATCAATACCAGTAATGCTTTCAGTTATTGGATGCTCTACTTGCAAGCGGGTATTCATCTCCATGAAATAAAATTGTTCATCCTCGGTCATTAAAAATTCAACGGTGCCAGCATTGACATAATTAACAGATTTGGCTGCGCGAACTGCAAGTTCACCTAAATGTTCCCGTTGTTGATCATTAATTTGCGGTGATGGCGCGATTTCAATTAATTTTTGATGGCGCCGTTGAATTGAACAATCCCGTTCAAATAAGTGAATCACATTGCCATGCTTGTCTGCCAGAATTTGGACTTCAATGTGGCGCGGATTGTCGACGCATTTTTCAATAAAAATATCGGTGGAACCAAATGCTTTACTTGCTTCAGATATAACGCGATCATAATTTTTGCGTAATTCGTCTAAATCATTACAACGTCGAATACCGCGACCACCACCACCAGCAGTTGCTTTGAGCATTACTGGAAAGCCGATCTCTTTTGCAAAACGAATAGCATCATTGAGATCAATTAAGTTAGATTCACTTCCGGGAGTGACAGGAATACCGGCTTCAATCATCGCTTTCCTGGCTTGAATTTTATCACCCATTTTTTTTATGACAGTTTCATCAGGACCTATGAAATGTATTTCTCGTCGTTTACAGGCAGCCGCCAGTTCCGGATTTTCAGATAAAAAACCATAACCGGGGTGTAGCGCATCACATCCAGCTTCTTTTGCCAGATTCACCAGACGATGTACATTTAAATAGCCTGCTACCGTATCAGGACCCAGGCTATAAGCCTCATCAGCCTTTTTAACGTGTAATGAGTAACGATCGGCTTCAGCATAGACTGCGACTGATTTTATGCCCATTTCGGAGCAGGCACGGACGATTCTGACAGCGATTTCACCACGATTGGCTATTAATATTTTTTTAATCATGAACACCCTTCCTGAGCATGTAATTGGGTAAATTTCTTACCGAAGGCTAGTTTTCAAGAAATTAACTTAGAATTTAGCTTAGATTCATTCGAATTTCAGACAAAATAACGATATATAGCGAAAATAATTGTGGTTTTAGTAAATAAACGGCTTTTTTTAACAATATTTCTCTAATGATTTTGACTACTTAGTGATAGTGACTTAAAATTGCGCGCTATGTCAGATAAGGCTCAAAAGTTGCCACAATTCATTGATCCGTTTCGGCTTGCCGAAGTAGGGCGAATGTATGATGGTAACTTGCCACTAAGACAGATGAAACGATTATTACCTTTGTTAGAAGGTGAATCAGTATTAAATGACGAACTAACACTAACATTGGCATTTGATAAAGACAGTAACGGAATACATCTTTTATCAGGAACAATTAAAGGCACATTAAAACTGATGTGTCAGCGTTGTTTAAAGCAAATGGATTTCACCATTAATGCAAATTTGTTAATTGCATTTTTGGCATCGGAATTTGATGAAGAGAAACTGGGCGGGGAATACGACCCCTACATAGTGACAGATACTCCAATCATGTTGTCCGATATAATAGAAGATGAGTTGTTGTTAGTTATGCCAACAATTCCAAAACATGAAAATACGCAGTGTTCGGAGCGATTAACGCACTTAACACATACTGATTCAGATACAATTTTAACGGATGAGGATAAAACAACTAATCCTTTTTCAATATTAAAAGATCTGAATAAATGAAGATCGACTACAAGTTTTTACTGAGGTAAATTATGGCTGTTCAAAAATCGAAAAAATCTGCATCGAAACGTGGTATGCGTCGTTCACACGATTCATTAACATCGAAAGCTTTATCAATTGATAAAGCAACGGGTGAAACACATTTACGTCATCACGTGAGTCCAAATGGTTTTTATCGTGGACGTCAGGTAATTGCCGGTAAAGACGAATAATTTTCGACTACGCTGATACCCCCACCTTCGAGTGTCAACTCAAAATCCTGAAACCGTGAACATTACTGTTGCACTCGATGCAATGGGTGGTGATTACGGACCTTCTGTTGTCGTCCCGGCAGCATTAGCCGTGCTTGGAAAAAATAAAAATGTACGACTAGTTTTAGTTGGTGATGAAACTAAAATATATTCTATATTGACTAACAGTCCGGTTAAAATAGATGAGTCTCGTTTAAAAATAAAGCATGCATCTCAAGTTGTTGAGATGGATGAACATCCAGCACAAGCACTAAAGAAGAAAAAAGATTCTTCAATGCGTGTTGCTCTTAATTTAATTAAATCGGGTGATGCTCAAGCTTGTGTTAGCGCGGGTAATACCGGTGCTTTAATGGCAACTGCAAGGTTTGTGTTAAAGATGTTACCTGGAATAGATCGCCCTGCAATTTGTAAAACCTTACCAACAATTTCAGGTCATACTCACGTGCTGGATTTAGGTGCAAATATTGATTCGAGTGCAGAACAATTATTTCAATTTGCAATAATGGCTTCAGCATTAAGTAGTGCGGTTGATAATAAAGCAAAACCGGAAGTAGCATTATTAAATATCGGTGAAGAAGATATTAAAGGTAATGAGCAAGTAAAAGAATCAGCTGCGCTAATAAGCAAAAGCAATCTCAATTACATTGGTTACGTTGAAGGAGATGGTATTTATCTTGGGCACGCTGATGTTATTGTGTGTGATGGTTTTGTTGGTAATGTCATGTTAAAAACATCAGAAGGTGTTGCAAAGATGATTGCACATTTTATGAAAGAGGAATTTAAAGCCAATTTATATACAAAGATTGCAGCTTTGATTTCTTTACCTGTTTTAAAAGCGTTTAAAAAGCGAGTAGACCCTAGTGAATACAATGGAGCCAGTTTTTTAGGACTTCGAAAAACCGTTATCAAAAGTCACGGTGGTGCAGACGCCAAATCTTTTGAAACTGCAATTTATGAAGCAATAATCGAAGTCGATAAGAATGTTCCTGAACGTATCACAAAAGAGCTTGAAGCTGCTTTAAGCATCAAGGAAGCAATATGATTTACACACAAATTACAGGAACAGGTGGATACTTACCTGAAAAAGAATTATCAAATGCCGACCTGGAAAAAATTGTTGATACTACTGATGAGTGGATCTTTGATCGTACCGGCATTAAAAAACGTCATATCGCTGCTGATAATGAAACAACGGTCGATCTGGCTGAGCATGCAGCTCGAGATGCAATTGAATCTTCGGGAATCAGTATTAACGACATCGATCTTATTATCGTAGCAACTACAACACCTGATCGAATTTTTCCGAGCACCGCCTGTTTATTACAACAACGCCTGGATCTACATGGCTGTCCAGCATTTGATATTCAAGCTGTGTGCACCGGTTTCGTATATGCTGTTTCAGTTGCTGAAAAATTTATTCGTTCCGGTTCCAATAAATGTGCATTGGTTGTTGGTGCAGAGACATTATCAAGAATCACCGACTGGTCTGATCGTGGCACTTGTGTTTTATTTGGCGATGGCGCCGGGGCAGTTATTTTACAAGCATCTGATCAAGCTGGAATTATTTCTACACACATCCATGCAGATGGTAAGTATCGTGACTTATTAACTGTTCCTGGTGGTGTTTCTGAAAACCCTCAATTATTGCGTGATGGTAAAGCGTTTATGCAAATGAAAGGTAATGAGGTTTTTAAAGTCGCGGTAAATACATTAGGTCGAATAGTTGATGAAACTTTAGCATCAAACAATATGCAAAAATCAGATATTGATTGGCTGGTACCTCATCAGGCAAATATCCGAATTATATCAGCGACTGCTAAAAAACTGGATATGGCAATGGACAATGTTGTTGTTACTGTCGATCAACACGGTAATACCTCGGCAGCATCAATTCCATTAGCATTAAATATTGCAGTTAAAGATGGCAGAATAAAAAAAGGACATACCGTACTATTGGAAGCTTTTGGTGGTGGTTTTACCTGGGGTTCGGTGTTAGTTAAGTTTTAAGTTCAATAGTAAACTAATTTATTTCAAATCTATCAAAAATCTACAGGGGCAGAAATGTCATTTTCAATACTATTTCCGGGTCAGGGTTCTCAATCTGTTGCTATGTTATCAACATTGGCAGAAGACTTTTCAATTATTAAAGAAACATTTGATGAAGCATCAACTGCGTTGTCGTATGATCTATGGTCTATCGTTAAAGAGGGCCCCGTCGAAAAATTAAATGAAACAACCATTACCCAACCAGCAATGCTGACAGCAGGTATTGCATGCTGGCGAGTTTGGCAACAACATGAATCAAAAAAACCCACTTATTTTGCAGGACACAGTTTAGGTGAATACACCGCTTTAGTTGCGGCGAATAGTATACAATTTGGTGATGCCGTTAAACTGGTTGCAGAACGAGCAAGGCTAATGCAACAAGCAGTACCAGCCGGTGTTGGAGCAATGGCTGCAATTCTCGGGCTTGATGATGACACTGTCATAAAAGTATGTGGAGACAGTGCTGAAAGTGAAGTGGTAGCCGCAGTTAATTTTAACTCACCCGGACAAGTTGTTATCGCTGGCAATAAAGCGGCTGTAGATCGCGCTATAGAAGCGGCAAAAGCAGCCGGTGCTAAACGCGCTCTATTGTTACCAGTTAGCGTTCCATCTCATTGTGCGCTAATGAAACCTGCGGCTGATCAATTGGCCGAATACATGCAAAGTGTCGAATTTAAACGGCCTGAAATTCCAGTAATTCATAATGTCGATGTACAGCAATACTCGGATATCAATAAAATTAAAATAGCATTAACAAACCAACTTTATCAACCGGTAAAGTGGGTAGATGGTATAAAAGTAATTGCGGATTCAGGTACCACAAAATTAATAGAATGTGGTCCGGGTAAAGTGCTTGCTGGGCTGGTAAAACGAATAGACAAATCATTGTCGTGTATTGCATTTTATGACAAAAGTGGTTTAGATAAAGCAATTGATTTAATCAAAGAATAAGTCGTAAAGAATAAAAAGGACATAATATGAGCGAGAACACACTACCACAAAATTTATCCGATGAGGTCGCTTTGGTTACTGGTGCAAGTCGCGGAATAGGCCAGGCCATTGCTCTTGAGTTAGGGCTTCGCGGAGCAACGGTTATTGGTACAGCAACCTCAGAAAATGGTTCAGATAGCATTAGTAACTATTTGAAAAATAATGAAATTAATGGTTGTGGTATAGCCTTAAATGTGACCGATGCTGATAGTGTTAGTGATACACTAAAAGCTATCACTGAACAATATTCAGCACCATCAATATTAGTCAACAACGCAGGAATAACGCGCGACAACTTGTTAATGCGCATGAAAATAGATGAGTGGGATGACATTATTAATACCAACCTTAGCTCAATCTACCGTATGTCTAAAGGTTGTCTCCGCGCTATGATGAAAGCCAAACGCGGGCGTATTATCAGCATAGCGTCTGTAGTGGGCGTTTCAGGTAATGCTGGGCAAACAAATTACTCAGCAGCTAAAGCGGGTGTTATCGGCTTTAGCAAGTCTCTAGCTCGAGAAGTTGGAAGTCGGGGAATAACAATCAATGTCGTTGCACCAGGCTTTATCGATACTGATATGACACGTGAACTGCCCGAGGACCAACGTACCGCACTATTACAACAAATTCCGTTAGCACGCCTTGGATCGGTTAATGAGATAGCGAAAGCAGTCGCTTTCCTATCCTCACCCGATGCTGATTATATAACCGGCGAAACCATTCATGTGAATGGCGGGATGTACATGAACTAAGCAATTCTGATATAATAGGCTATTATAGAGCATTGATTTCATTGGGATTAAATGGAGTCAAATTGATAGAATTTTGTTTGAAAAAAATTAGGTAAAGTTATGCATTGTAAGTAGAATTTCATTCTACTTTTCAATACAATACCGAGCCTGCATATTACTGATGATTACCGGAGGAATATACTGACATGAGCAGTATCGAAGAACGCGTCAAAAAGATAGTTATTGAACAACTTGGTGTTAAAGAAGAAGAAGTTACCAGTGAAGCATCTTTCGTAGATGACTTGGGAGCAGATTCTCTTGATACTGTCGAATTAGTGATGGCATTAGAAGAAGAATTCGAAACTGAAATTCCTGATGAAGAAGCTGAAAAAATAACAACTGTTAAAGAAGCTGTTACTTTCATCAACAGTCATTCTAGTTAAATTAATATTTTAACTTTTTGATTTTGAATTTCAGTATATTAGTTCCTAAGAATTTAGTTTCTAATAAGCACTATACATGGCCGCAAACACTAGTGTTCGCGGCTTTTTGTGTTGCTATCAAATAAAAATGAAACCTCAATAAACTTTTAAAGGATCCTATTTTGAGTAAAAGACGTG
>CAYOHQ010000137.1:0-8520 GCA_964403805.1 uncultured Thioalkalispiraceae bacterium
ATAGATATACGAAAAAACATAGGTTGGTATTGTCAGCGGTAAAATCAGAAACCACATTGCAATTCGACGACCGGGAAATTCACGTCGAACTAATATCCATGCAGTCGTTATACCGAATATTAATGCTCCTACTGCGACGAGAACCGCTAATGACAGCGTATTCCACATTAAGCCAAATAAACGGGTGCTCCATAAATTCAACCACTCATCGAATGACAGTTGCAAACTACTGTCAATAACAAATAATAATGGTATGCAGGCAATCGCCACTACCGATGCAGATAAAGCAGCTCGCCATGATGGGCATACGTGCTGCAAACGATTAACGAATAATAACAAATTACCTGCTAATGAAATTACACTACTCTGATTCATTCAGCCTACTATTCATACTAATATAATTAATTTGAACCGCAGAGAAGATTAAATTAAGGCATCCCTACTGCTTCTATTAGATCGATAGTTCGATCACGTTGTTTGCCCAACTCGCTCATTGCAATAGCGCTTACTTTAATATTTTTAATTGCAGGGATCATCGGTGCAGCAGCAACATCAGATCGGATTGGATATTCACGATTCACTTCAGCAAATTGTTTTTGACCGGCATCGGATAATAGAAACGCAACTAATTTAATGGCATTGTCTTCTTGCGTAGTGGATTTTGTAACCGCGATTCCGGCAACATTCCATGCGATGCCCATGCCTTTTTCACCTTGATCCGGAATAATGATTTTTATAGGAGCATCAGGATGTTTATCTAAATGGCGGTAAATATAATAATGATTCACTAATCCGATAACCTTTTGACCTTTAGCAACGGCTTTTACTATTTTTGAATGTTTATCAAATACTTTACCTTGAGCATTTTTTTTCAATCCTTCCAGCCATGCTTTTGTTTTCGATTCACCGGCTGCAAGAAGATAAACGGTTACACCAGCAATATAACTACCATTACTACTATGAGTTATGCCTAACTTTCCTTCAAAGCGTGGTTCCGCTAAATCGAATATGGAATCAACGGGATCCATTTTAACTTTAGTATTCACTACCAGTACTCTGGCTCGTGCTGATAAGCCTAACCAATCATTCGACTGACTTCGAAACTTGACCGGGACTTGATTCGCCAATTTAGCAGGAATGGTTGCAAACAATTTAAGATCACTGCCTTTTTGTAAATTGCCTGCATCGTTACTTATATATAAGTCCGCTTTGGTACGATCACCTTCAACTTTGAGTTTGTTCAATAATGCAGTTGATTTACCACTATGCAAGATAACCTTGATGCCGGTCTGTTGTGTAAAACTTTTGATAACTGGCTTAATAAATTTATCACTACGACCTGAATAAACAACCAGTTCTGTCGCCAGTATGTTAGTGCTAACTATCGCTAACAAGCCTGTTAGTAATAGAAAATTCGATATTTTAGAATATTTAATTAAACTCACAACGGTTACCTGTAGTGTTAAATTATTTAGTTAATGATAATCATTATCATTAAGAATTGCAATTACTATTCTGAGCAATAGTTAGGTAAAACAAGTATTTATGGTGAAAAAAGATATCTATTGATGAAAATTTAGTCGTGATTAAAATCAATTAATCACAATCCCATCGCTTGCCGCATAATCTGATTTTTCAATATCGGAATATTGTGGCCCAATTTCATTCCGGTATTTCGTGCCCAGCTTAAGACCGGATCATCGCTACCAAACAGGCGTTGAAAACCATTCACCGTCGCGAGCATTGGCGTATTCTCGGCTCGGCGTGACCGTTCATACTGTCGTAATGTCGGTGTTGCACCTAAATCTTTATTTCGTGAATTGGCATCAGATAAAATCGAAGTCATTGCAGCGACATCTTGCAGACCAACATTCACTCCCTGACCGGCTAACGGGTGCATGGTATGCGCGGCATCGCCAATCAGTGCCAGGCGTGGTTTAATATAATTTTCAGTCACAAAATAACGTAATGGAAAACGCGCCCGCGGACCATTTTCGATTACCTGTCCGAGGGTATTTGAAAACGCATTGGTTAAAGCTGCACGAAAATCTTTATCAGAAAATTGTAATAATTGTTGCACATGCTCAGGCGTAGTCGACCAGACAATGGAACTGTAACCATTTTGTAGTGGTAGAAAAGCCAAAGGACCGTCCGGCATAAAACGTTGCCATGCGGTATGTTGATGTTGTTGTTCGGTTTTAACCCAGGTGACCAAAGCATCTTGTGGATAATCCCAGCCACGCACGATAATTCCAGCTTGTTGACGTAGCCACGACTGGCTGCCATCGGCTGCAATGATTAACCGTGTTGATAATTTCTTGTTATCGTGAAATTCAATTTCTGCCTGTGTATCGAGGTAGTTAATATTACTAATTTTTACAGGCGATAGTAATGTTATGTTTTGATAATCTGACATACCTTGGTATAAAGATGAAAGAATCACGCTATTCTCGATGATATGCCCTAGATACGGCTCTCCAATTTCTGCGCTATCAAAGTGAATTTCACCAACGCCAGTATCATCCCAAACGTGCATATCGGTAAATTGACACAGTCGTTTGGATTCAATTTTTGACCAGACATCTATATCATTACAAATACGCTGACTAGCACGTGTAATGGCACTCACGCGAATATCAAAAATATTTTCTTTTAAATCTTCAAATTTTGGTTCACGTGCTTCTACTAAAGCAATCTTGATATCTTGATTTGACTGCGCCAGTGAGCACGCTAAAGTCGTTCCGACAATACCACCGCCCACAATCACAATATCAAAATCGACTTCATTCATAATTTTATTCGCCTTGCCAGTTTCGGTAGTTTGCCCGCCATACCGATTGCGCTACGGGTTAATAATTTCTTTACCGGCGGTAATAACTCTGTCGCCATTAATCCGAGATTACGGGCAATAACGATTGGTGTAAATTCAGAGCTAAAAATTTTAACTAAACTATCAGTAACAAATGCGGCTTGTCGATGATCGCGTTGTCGCCATTTAGCATAGCGGTTTAAAACTTGTAAGTTACCGAGATCTTCACCTTTATTTTTTGCATCTGTTATTACTTCGGCTAGCACAGCAACATCGCGTAATCCCAAATTAAATCCCTGACCAGCAACCGGGTGTAGAGTATGAGCAGCATTACCAATAAAGGCTAACCGTGGTTGCACAAATTCGTGCATTCGAATCAGTGATAACGGATAAATAAAGCGTTCACCAATTTTGGTTACTTTCCCTAAACGTTTTCCAAATCTCGCTTCCAGTAATTTTATAAATGCCACATCATCCAGTTCCGACATTTGCTGTTGTTGATCGGCTCGGATAGTCCAAACCATCGAACAGCGATTATTCCGACCCTCCGGATCTGCTGTGGTTGGTAACATTGCGAGCGGCCCAGTGTTGGTAAAACGCTCATAAGCACTATTTTGATGATCCAACGCCATTGCAACATTGGCAATAATCGCACATTGGGCATATTCGCGTTTGCTAATTTTAGTATTTGTGAGCTTTCTAACTTTTGAATTGCCACCATCAGCCGCAATAATAAGACTGGCAGTAATGACATGTTCATTTTTATTTATTTCATAGTGAGCTGTTACCAATGAGGGTGAAATAGTTAGGCTAGTTAATTTAGCAGGGCAACAATAATGAATATTACTACTATTTTGACTATCACTTTTTTTAACTAAACGATCATTAATGACCTGACCAATAACTCGATTTTCTACGACATAACCCAGAGCATCTATTTTAGCGTTATTATTCAAATACCGTTCACTCGATAAATGCGTTGCACCCAAATGGCCTCGATCAGACACTTGTATCTCTTTTATTGGTGCAACACCCAATGCTTCAATATCATCCCATAAATCAATCGACTGAAAAATTTGTTTTGCTCCATAGGCCAAAGCCACCGTTCTGGAATCAAAACTTGGTTGTTCTGTTGAATTAAACGGCACGGCTTCAAGTACCGCAATTCGTAATGACGTGTTTTGAAGTGCACAAGCTAACGAGCCACCAACTAACCCCCCACCAACAATAATAATATCATAATCAGTAAAAGAATCTGCTTTGCTTTTCGTTTGATTCGTCATTATTACAAACTTGCTGCCATTAAGGTTTCGATTTCATCCGGATCTTTAGGTGCATCTTTACTTAGTACATCGGGGCCATTTTTAGTCACTAGAACATCATCTTCAATTCGAATACCAATATTCCACCAACGTTGCTCACAATCACTATTCGCAGCAATATAGAGCCCGGGTTCAACTGTTAATACCATGCCTTTTTCAAGCAGACGCCATTGTTCATCGACCTTATAATCACCAACATCGTGCACGTCCATGCCAAGCCAATGCCCGGTTCGATGCATATAATAGGGTTTATAGGCTTCTTCTTTTATTAGTTCATCTAAATCGCCAGATATAATACCAAGTGACATCAAGCCTTCGGTTATTACTTTTACAGCAGCAACATGAGGATCATTCCAATGGTTGCCCGCTTGAACTTGTGCTATTGCTGCGAGTTGTGCATTTAAAACAATTTCGTAGAGTGCTCGCTGCTCTTCGCTAAAAACACCGTTAACCGGAAAGGTACGTGTAATATCAGACGCATAGTAACCATATTCTGCTCCGGCATCGATTAATACTAGTTCATTATCTTTTAATTCAGCATCATTATTCACGTAATGCAAAATAACACCATTTGCACCACCACCCACAATAGAAGTGTAAGCACTATGACGGGCACCCTGTTGCATAAACTGGTGTATTAATTCCGCTTCCAATTGATATTCATATTTTCCCGGCTGGCAAATTTGCATTGCTTTTTTATGTGCCTTGCAGGATATCTTTGCAGCCTGTCGCATTAATTTTTGCTCGCGTGGGCTTTTAAACAAGCGCAGCTCATGTAGAAAATGATCCAGAGATATAAATTCACCCGGGGTGTGGACACCGGATCGTGCTTGATTTTTTAAACCATTAACCCAACCAATCAGTTGTTTGTCAAAATCCGGATAAGTTCCCATCGTATAATAAACCCGTTCAATACCTTCTAATAGTCCTGGAAGAATATCATCAAGATCATCTATCGGAAATGAATCATCGGCTTCAAATAATGCAACGGCGCCTTCCTGACCGGCCACTTCACCTGTCCATATCGTTGTTTTCGGATTTCGTTCACGACAAAATAAAATATATTCACCATGTTCCCGCCCGGGAACCAAAACTAAAACAGCTTCAGGTTCCGGGAATGCTGAGAGATAATAAAAATCACTATCCGGTCGACAATCATATTCAGCATCACGGTTTCTTATTTTTATTGGACAGGCAGGTAAGATAGCAATAGAGCCAACACCCATCATTTGTTTCAGATCTTCGCGTCTTTTTTTATAATCAGAATTTTCTGATACTTTTTGTATCGACATTTTATTATTTGGTATTTTATTTTTAGGCATGATTATTTTTAAATCTCGTCAACTGATGTCAAGAGCTCCTTATATTAGTAACCATTTAATGCATAACGGGTTTATCCGAATCTGTCTCTTGTTTTTTTAACTGATAAATTTCTTCAAATAGGGCCATCGCTCCCATCCTGACATACTCTACTAATTCAGTATAAGATGTTTCATCATCTTCAGAATTATTAAGTTCTGAATTTCCAACGCGAGCAATTTCCAAACAATCATTTAAAAACGAGCTAACTTCTTCAGGTAGGGATTTCAAATCCGTAATACCACCAACGGATAACCCCAACAAAAAACCAGAGCACCATTCACCTAAGGCATCCAGTCTATCTCGAATAAGAGTCTCATCATCGGGTAGAAATAATTCGAATTCAAAATCAATATTATTAAGCAGTTGTTCTGTAGTTTCATATAGGTGTTTTAACAAATCAGCCAATAATTCGATGTGATCAACCGAAATATCTTCAGTTGAAACCAGTTTATCAAACCAGTCATTCGGACTCACAGCCATTTGCGAACATAAGACACCACAAGCATTTCCATGACACTCCGAAGTCATCATCGTTAGACCGGCATTTTCAATGCATTCACTTAAATAATCGTAGTCCTGTTCGTATACCATTTGATAACTGCCTGTTTTCTATATCTATTATAATGTGGATTTTGTACTTATTTTGGCTGATCCTAGCACTATTGGCGAGACTAACCCAATGTGAAATTACGCCTATTAATGACATTTTACATGAAAACAACAGGATTATAGCCTGACTGCGGTAAGTGCAGATAATTTAAGAAAAAAGCACTGACGTGTGACTTTAAAGCATTTTAAGAGTCAAATTTCATACTAAAATCACACTTCAACAATAGCAATTTGATAAAATTAGCTACTATGATTAATGAGCAGATTAGTCCATAATTTGGGCTAACAATACATTTAACTACATTAAATTTTAGTCGTTATGGAAGAAATTGAATTACATAAACTCGAACAACAAATTGATACTCTCATTGCCACAATTACTAAACTACAAAGTGAGAATAGCTCTTTAAAAACTGATAAGTCATCTTTGGAAATAGAACGGGTTGATCTTGTAAAAAAAACCGAACTTGCCAAAGAACGTGTTGAGAAAATGATTAATCGCTTAAAAACGATGGAAGATGCTGGATAGCGAAATGAAGGACAAAAATTCAGATAATGGCGTTACTGTTAATATTCTTGATAAAGAATATTTAATTTCCTGCCCTGCAGACGAACATAACGCACTGTTATCTGCCGCACGATTACTTGACAGAAATATGAGAGAGATTCGATCCAGTGGTAAAGTCATTGGCTCTGATCGAATTGCAGTTATGGCAGGCTTAAACATTGCTCATGATTTATTAACGCAACAATCGGGCAAGTCTAACTCCGCCAGTACCAAAGTTGAGAGCAGTGAAGAAAATACAAAAACTCGCATTAATGCAATGCAGGAAAAGATAGATCAAGTTCTAAGCAATCAACATGAACTTAAATTATAAGTAACAAAAAATACCGTTTTATGGGCATCCCTGCGATGTTTGTGAGCTGACTGGGAAATTTCTTGAGCCTTAATTTTTAAACCCGGGAGTGATGTTGTGTTAATGTGTGCAGGTCTGCCTCGTAGCGGAAAGCCTAATTTAACACTCCAGATCTCCCCCTTGAACCTACAGGTTCAAGAATAAAGGTCCGCCACGGCATAGGTGGGGTATGCCCTCCCTAATTTTTTACGGTTTTGTAACATTATCATTTGCACAGTATTATCAGATAAATAAATACAACAATGGATAATAATTCGATACGTAAAGAAATGCGTTTAATACGCAACAATATGAGCTTGGCCGAACAACAATCTTATTCTTCACAAATTGTAAATAACATCATTAATTCGAGACCGTTTAAAAAATCTCGTAATTTTGCCGTATTTTTACCAAATGATAGTGAACCCGATCTTTCTGCTTTAATAGCATATGCCTGGGCCTCTGGAAAAAATTGTTATCTACCCGTACTCGGCAGAAATTTTGAATCGAGACTCAATTTTCAACTTTATACACCAGAAAGTCTGATGTTTTATAACTGTTACGGTATACCGGAGCCAGAGGATAAGCATTCAACACGATTAGTTAAGTCCTGGCGATTGGATCTTGTATTAATGCCACTTGTCGCATTTGATGAAACAGGTAATAGAATTGGCATGGGCGGTGGATTTTACGATAAAACTTTTTACTATCGACGCTCTCGAACAGTGTGGCATAAACCGCCATTAATGGGTGTCGCGTATTCAGAACAACAAGTACCAAAGATTAAAGCAGAAAATTGGGATATCACATTGGATTACATTGCAACAAACACTGAGTTGAAATCGTTTATTGCAAAATAATGACTAAATCGTAGAAATAAAGCCAGCACTCAATGAAAAATCGCCGTTTTTGCCATTTTCACACTGGGTACTGGAGCTTGTATACCATCTTACAAAACCATCCCCCTTTGAAATACCGCATTCTGGAAGATTCTATAGATTATTTTTGAAAAATTGAGACTACAAGAGCCTGATTCATGCTTTCGAACTCTTGAGCAAAGCCAGTCACAATCACACCTAATCCAATAAAGATGGCAAGAACAAGCATTATGTCAGGTCTACGCCTTTTCATGATGTTCTCCTCATTATTATTTGTACTACTTCTATGATATTTCCATATCTGGCAGCACTTATTATTATGAGTAAATCCATTTATTCAGTTACTATATATATACCTTTTTTAATAGGGTTACAAGTACTTTGTTTTATCTTTTTTACATAATTTTTCTATAACTATCATTAACTTAACAAATTCAAAAGCACTTGTTTTGAGTACTTTATTTTATCGTTATAACGACTGTCCCGAAAATTAAAAAATACAGATTAAATCGATTAAAATTATTTTTAAACTTTAATTGGTATTTTTTTATAGCAAAAATAAAGTCTAAAATTTTAAGCACAAACTCTGTTTTAAAAAATTTAAATAATGTCTGTATTAGTAGGAAGAAAAGCCCCAAGTTTTA
>CAYOHQ010000138.1:0-2886 GCA_964403805.1 uncultured Thioalkalispiraceae bacterium
CTGTACATGTCCATTCAATGCGCACATTACCATCACCTGCAACAACTCTGTCTACTCTGACTGGTCTAACAAAATCACTTTTATTTTCACAGGATTGAGTTCGATTTGCTGTTGGTGTCGTTGCATTTGTACCATTTCCACATGCCACTATCATGCTAGATAGACAGGTTAAAATAATAAATCGCGAGATAGCTTGAACCATAATACACTCCGTTGTTATAAGTCTTAAATAATTAATTACCGAACCCAGCTATCATCTGAAATGGCATATGATTCAGCGCTTTCGCCACTACTAATGCCAGCAAATAGTTGAACTCGGTAATTTTGTCCTTTTGTTAAAATTGGAATAACGTTAGCTGGAATTTCAGGAAGCCTGAGTTTTCCTATTTTTGGATCTACCCACAATCGCCAATTTTTAAAATACTTTGTTGATATAAGAATAGAACCCGTATTCACATTTTTATCAACATCACTCCACACTAGTAATTCACCTGTTTGATTTTTTGCTATTTTAGGTATTGATATAAATTTTGTATTAATATTACTCATCCCTTTTTGATATTTACTAAAATAAGACCAGAGTATATTTATATTGGGTGGATTAGTGTTTGCATCAATGAAAAAAATTAGATCCTTAACATTAAAAATATCATAAGATTGGAACGTATTTGGATCTGTTAAATTAAATCCATTCGTGTTTTTATAATTTCTTAAAATATAATAATTAACCCAGGATTTTGTTGGTATATTATTACCCAATTTTGATGCACTATTAATCCCCAGATCTGAGATAGTTAGCCCAGTAGGAATATTGATGTTATTAAATGATACTAGATTCGATGCGGTGGGCTTAATTTTTGAAAACACAAAATTCTGTGTAATTGAATTACCCACATTTAAATTTGTATTTAATGCCGAGACTTGAATAATATCCGAATCAATAATAGTGTCTACATTATTCGCCCCATTATTTTTTCTTTCATGCGCTATTAAACTACCCGTTATTGTTGTGCCCACTGGCGCTAAAAATTCAATATCGATACTATAGCTATTTCCGGCCGTATTTTTATTTAAAATTTTTGACGTTATTTCGCCAGATTCATTTTCATTTATATAAAAATCAAAATCGAGATAAGTGTCCGGTAATTTTTCAGTTATGCTCCCCGAGAATGTTAAATAACTAATACCGGTTACCGGATTTTGGTCTGTCGTATAGAAATAAGGGTATCCAACATAAACCGGGACTAACTCTCCAACTTTAATATTGTATACGCTTGTCCAGCTGTAATCTGCCGGGAAAGCATGTACATCATGTTCACCATTACTGATGGCATCAAATGTTACATATCCCTGTTCATTCGATTTGAGAACTATGCCATCATGATCAAGCTGAACCAGTACACCTTTAAGTGGTGTACCCGTTCGGGGTTCAAAACTCGTTAATTTTAGTATTTGTAAACTAATACTATTTGGTTTAACTGCATTATTCGTGTTACCACCACCGCAGGAAAATAATAATCCTATAACAAAAAATACAATTATATTTTTCATTGTGTAACCTTATAATACGTAGAAGTTATGAATCTATCGTGTCCATTGAGAAAAGTTACCTACATATTCTGTCACTTTTTCGCCTGAATTTAAGACATACTCATAATATCCATTTAGTGACACATCATACTTATTACCAACACTTAATATCGGTTTCACCCCTTTTGGTATAGTCGGTAACACAATTTTATTTTGATTACCATTAACATTAATATACCATCTTGATCGATCCTTAAAATCGGTGGATGAAATACTTACACTCTGATTTAACGATGGTATATTAATACCATAGTTATTCCAGATAATACTATTACCATTTTGATTTGAAATTATTTTTGGTGTTGAATCAAATTTTGGAGAAACATCAACCGTTGGTGCTGTAATGCCATCAAATTTAAAATTCGAATTGTATGACCAATATGAATCATAATTACTACCAGAAACTCCTGAGACATTTAAAGCTAAAGAATTAAAATTAAAAGAAGATGATACGTAGGATGTAAACGTGGTTGGTAGAGTTAAATTATTTAATCTCTTCGTATATAACGCGATTGACTGTGTAGAACTAGAATTCGCATATGTTTTCTTTAACGAGCCCGAAATATCAAGACCATCAAAACTAAAGCCAACTGGTAATGTTATTGAATTAATAGTAACTAAATCCGATTCTGCTGGTTTATTCATTTCAGAACGGAATGTAACATCTATTGAATTAACATCTGCTGTATTAGTGGTATTAATCGTCGCATCTGGAATATGCACAGCATCAACTAAGCGTAAATCTTCCGTAGTAAAATCAAATGCCTTTTCCAGGAACCATAAATCATTAGTTACTGCGGTGCCAGGTGCTTCCTGGTATTCATATTGAACGCTATAAGCTGTTACTGGTGCGCGATCAACTACTGGGTATCCAAGGATATTATCAATGTCAGAGAATTTAATTATATCAATACGACTATTGTTTAAACTACCCTGAATTCTTCCCTTATAACGAATATAACTTTTAATATCGATAGGATTTGAATTTATTATATTCGATTTACTGATATGGTATGTACTTGAATAACCTGATGTTGTATCAACATTATAGTTACTCCACCAATATCCTGACTGTGTAAAGACATGAATATCATGTTTGCCCGGAGAAATTGTTTCAAATGTTACATTACCTTTCGCGTTAGATATTATACAACTGCCATTATGATCAATCTGTACAACTACTCCAGATATTGGTGATTTTGATTCATAGTCTAGAAACGACAGTTTAATTGCAGAAGTTTTTGTTGTCACAATTAGAGCCCTTGCTTACAACTGGACTAGCGTCATTACCACCGC
>CAYOHQ010000138.1:2986-8489 GCA_964403805.1 uncultured Thioalkalispiraceae bacterium
TTGTTGTCACAATTAGAGCCCTTGCTTACAACTGGACTAGCGTCATTACCACCGCCACATGAAACTAAAAATGCCAATATTGATAATAAAGTGATGTTTTTCATATCTTTCGTCCTTGATAAGTTTTTAAGAAATTTAACTGCATAGAGTATAAATAACTGGCAGTTACAGTTTGTTATTTTTATTTAAGTCGGAAGTCTACTTGAATAATTTTGACATACAATACATAGATATATTGTTTAATGAGTTTTTACATAATGTGTTATAAAAGTTAATAATAATTATAATGGATACAAATTCGATAGTAACACTTAACTAACCATCCATTTTCAACTCTTTAATTTTACGTGTTAGTGTATTTCTTCCCCAACCGAGTAATTTTGCGGCATCCTGTCGCCGGCCACCGGAATAATTTAATGCTGATTCGATTAATACGCGTTCAAAATCGGGCAGCGCCAATTCTAATATTCCTTCTTCACCATTGTGTAATTTTTGATTTGCCCACATTCCTAAGCCATCGACCCAATTTAGTGTTGTTGTAGATGCTTGTTTTGTATCAGAAGTTAGATCCTGCGGTAGCGCATCGCGATGGATTATTTTTCCGGGTGACATGACGGTTAGCCATCGACAGGTATTTTCTAACTGGCGAACATTACCCGGCCAATCCAGGGTGGATAAAAACTGTTGCACATCATCATCGAGTACTTTTGTTTCAACATTGAGTTCTTCTGCTATGATACGCAAAAAATGTTTTGCTAAAACAGGAATATCCTCTCGGCGTTCACTTAAGTTTGGTATTTGAATTCGAATAACGTTTAAGCGGTGAAATAAATCTTCTCGGAAACTACCGTCTTTAACGCGTTGCTCCAGGTTTTGGTGTGTTGCTGCGATGATTCTAACATCAGACTTAACCGGATCGTGACCACCCACTCGGTAATATTCACCATCGGATAACACGCGTAATAATCGTGTTTGCAGATCGGCTGGCATATCACCAATTTCATCTAAAAATAGTGTGCCGCCATCGGCTTGTTCAAAACGGCCTTTTCGTGCGGCTTGTGCGCCGGTAAATGAACCCCGTTCATGTCCGAATAATTCTGATTCCATCAAGTCGCGCGGTATGGCGGCCATGTTTAATGCTATAAACGATTTATCGGCTCTTGGGCTGTGTCGGTGTAATGCGTGTGCCACTAATTCTTTACCCGTGCCTGACTGGCCATTGATTAACACTGTTATATTCGATTGCGACAAACGACCAATTGCCCGAAACACTTCTTGCATGGAGGCGGCCTCACCAATAATTTCGGGTGAGTCAAAAGTTGCAGATTCTGTTTTTTTCGGTTTATTTTGATTATGGTTTACAGCACGTTTGGCTAACGCTACGGCTTCATCGGTATCGAACGGTTTGGGTAAATATTCATATGCACCACCTTGATAGGCTGAAACTGCACTGTCTAAATCAGAATGTGCGGTAATAATGATAACTGGCAATTCAGAGTAGCGTTGGTGAATGCGAGATAGTAATTCCAGGCCATCGATTCCGGGCATACGAATATCGGAAATTATGGCATCGGGTTGTTTGATTTCTAATGCTTTTAATACTGTATTGGCTTCTTCAAAAATTTCAACATCTAACCCGGCACTCACAAGTGCTTTTTCAAGCACCCAACGGATTGAGCGATCGTCATCTACTACCCATACTGTGTTGTTATTCATTATTGTTTTCACCAAACATTATTTTATTAGCTTTCTGTATATTCAACATCATTAACTGGAATATTAATTGTGAATTCTGTGTGACCGAGTTTACTATTGCATTCAATAATACCAGAATGTTTTTGTATTAGTGTTTGTGCTATGGACAAACCCAAACCCGTTCCTTTTGCCCGCGAAGTTACCAGTGGATAGAATACTCTTTCTTTAATTTCTGGCGGAATACCCGGACCATCATCAATAATAGAAATCGATACCACTAATCGAAATCGATGGTGACCGATTGAAAATTGGCGTTGAATGCGTGTTTTTAAATAAATATTACCCGAACCGGATAATGCCTCTACTGCATTACGAACGATATTTAAAATCGCTTGAATCAATTGATCTGGGTCGGCTTTTAAATCGGGAATACTCGGATCATAATCCCGGTGCAATTTAATATCACTATCCACTTCGGCGATAACTAAATGCCGAACGCGTTCCAGCATTTCATGAATATTGATGAGTTGTTGTTTTGGTAGTGTTGAAGGGCCGAGTAGGCGGTTCACTAAATTTTGTAATCTATCGGCTTCACTAATAATGACTTGCGTGTATTCTTTAAGATCCTTATTGGGTAATTCTTTTTCCAGTAATTGTGCTGCGCCGCGTAAACCGCCCAATGGATTTTTAACTTCATGCGCTAAACCACGAACAATTTCTTGTGTGATATTTTGTTGTTTAAATAAAATTTCATCTTGTGCAATTCGCACCATTCTATCAACTTGACTGATTTCAACAATAATTTCATTCACCACCTGATTTTCTGAAAAAGGTGATGCCGTTAAATCAACCATGATTGGATTTTTATACGATAATGTTAAACTGATTGCGCGATGGGTAAATGGCTGCAATGTGGAGATGGAATGATCTAATTGCACGACTAATTCGGATTCACCTGAAAACAGTTGTTTCGCTGGCTGGCCTATTAAGTGACGCGCACTGTTATCAAATAACCGCTCTGCCTCAACATTCAAGTAACGTAGCTGTAATTCCTGATCAAATAACAATACTGCATGATTCAGGTTTTCGAGCACCCGAAAGGCAATTTTACTGTCAACTTTGCTTTTAGACATTGGTCATTAGATAGCGAGAATGAGTAAGCTGTAGTGTATCGAAATACACCTTAAATTGCACCATAATGGTGCAAATAGCCTACTTACCTTTGGCTTTTGACTTACTGAGAATTGAAAATTTGTGGATGACAAATTGGACGGGGTTGCTAATCTCCATAACAGTACCACTTTTGTTGATAATTTTTGCCTGAATACGATGCTGACCACGATAAACTTCTTTCAGGCTAAATTGCGAACTTGTTTGTTTACCCTGAGATCGGCCATCTAAATACAATTCGATTTGATCACCAGCAGCAGTATTTAATGATGGCGTAACCGAGATTGAGACTGATAACAGGCCATCATTACTTCGAATTTGTTGGTCGGGTGTGGGTGAACTGATTGATACTGTTGTATATTTTATTACATTGTGAGAATCAGTTTCATTTGATTCGTTATTAACTACGGGTTGTGGCGTAATTTTCTTTTCTGCTGATTTAAATGTGTTGGTTGATTTTAATTTAATTTTTTCTGAGCTACCAAAACCTTGATCTGAAAACTCGACAACACCATCTTCATTGACATTACGGTATATCCCATTTGCTGGCGATGCTGACTTTTTACTATTTTTACTATCAGATTGGGCAGCAATTAAAACATGCGGTAATGCTAATATCACAAAAACGAAACTTAGTTTAATGCCATTACTGAACTTCATAGTATAACTATATGCACGAAATATTGAATTCTCAAGAGTATAGACCAAAAAAAACGCCCCCTAATGGGAGCGTTTCTCATTTTTACGATTAATACGATTAACCGCTATAATACATATCAAACTCTACTGGATGGGTAGTCATACGTAAACGTGTCACTTCTTCCATTTTAAGTGCAATATAGGCATCAATTGCATCGTCAGTGAAAACACCACCGGCTTTAAGATAATCACGATCATTATCAAGCGCATCTAATGCTTCTTCTAAAGAGGCACACACTTTTGGTATGGCTGCATCTTCTTCTGGAGGAAGATCATATAAATCTTTATCCATTGCTTCACCTGGATCAATCTTGTTTTGAATACCATCAAGACCGGCCATCATTAATGATGCAAATGTAAGATAAGGATTCGCCGCTGAATCAGGGAAACGCACTTCAATACGACGTCCTTTAGGGTTTGAATCAAAAGGAATACGGATAGAAGCTGAACGGTTACGTGCAGAATACGCTAGCATCACAGGTGCTTCAAAACCGGGTACTAAACGTTTGTAGCTGTTAGTACTACCATTAGTAAAGGCATTTAATGAACGAGCATGTTTAATAACACCACCAATATAATACAATGCAGTTTCACTTAGACCACCGTATTTATCACCGGCAAATAAATTTTCGCCACCTTTTGCTAATGACATGTGAACGTGCATACCACTACCATTATCACCCACTAAAGGTTTCGGCATAAACGTTGCTGTTTTACCGTAGGCATGTGCAATATTTTGTACGACGTATTTTAGAATCTGGTTTTGATCAGCACGTTTTACCAAGGTGTTAAACACGGTGCCGATTTCGCATTGTCCGGCTGTTGCTACTTCGTGATGATGCACTTCTGTTACCAAACCCATTTCTTCCATTGCTAGACACATGGCTGAACGCATGTCTTGTAATGAATCAACAGGGGGAACAGGGAAATAACCGCCTTTAGCACCAGGACGATGACCAATATTACCATCTTCGTAAGCTTTTTCTGAGTTCCACGATGCTTCATCGGAATCGACTTTACAGAATGAACCACTCATATCGGCACCCCAACGAACATCGTCAAGGATGAAAAATTCAGGTTCTGGACCAAAATACGCTGTATCACCAATGCCGGTTGATTTTAGATATTCTTCTGCACGTTTTGCGACAGAACGTGGGTCGCGTTCATAACCCTGGCCAGTTGAAGGCTCAACAATATCGCAACGTAAAATCATGGTTGAATCATCAAAAAATGGATCCATCACAGCAGAATCAGCATCGGGCATTAAAATCATGTCTGACTCATTAATGCCTTTCCAACCGGAAATTGAAGAACCATCAAACATTTTACCGGCTTTAAAATCTTTCTCACTAACAGAGTGAGAAGGTACTGAAACATGTTGTTCTTTACCGCGGGTATCGGTAAATCTGAAGTCTACAAATTTGACTCCATTGTCTTTCATCATTTTAAGTGCGTTGTCTACCGACATCGTCGTTCCTCCAAAATACATTAAATTAAGTGTTATTGTTCAGCACTTATCATGCCAAAGTTATAACTGCTTGATATCTAAAGATAATACTAATTATTATTCAATTTAAAGTAACATGAATGCACTACAAAGGTGCAATGAATTATTATTATGCTCTAATTATGTGCTTTAATCAGCTCGTTGAATTATCTGTAGAAGAGCCGAACAGCCAGTATATAGTCTTCTTTTTCAACAGCTTGATTAAACTTTGTCTCTAAATTACTCGCAGCATTGTCGCCCAGATCTTCTAACAATGAAAGTGGTAAATACAGATCAATCGATAACTTACCATTTAAATAGTGTAACGTGGTTCGTTCAATTGAGTCTTTTGCGCTGATGCCAGTCCAGCATTTATCCACTATCTGCAACACTTCCTGTCGACTCGGAAGACCCGATCTGGTGTGCACATTTCCATCATACACTCGATCGATA
>CAYOHQ010000139.1:0-8449 GCA_964403805.1 uncultured Thioalkalispiraceae bacterium
ATTCTCAAATATTATATGACTTTCGATTAACCCTAATCGCATGGATGCTAGTCCTAAAAGTCCTATAAAAAATATCATAAAACCAATAACGACAAACCGGGTTGGGCTATTGTGTTTTTTCCAACTAATAATTCCTATTGCAAATAAATATAATGGCGTTAATAATAACATAGGTATAATGAGCTTAATCACGAAATGATAATCTAATATTATTTCAGCTACGATTAATAGAAACCATGTAATGTATATTCCTCTGAATATCTTCTCATTAGACTTACCAATTTTATTTAAAACCACTAATTCTTTCATATAATAAAGTAAAGCAATCATCGACGAACTAAGAAAAATGGGTATAAAGTGCCGATTAAATCCAGTTGTTCCAATTGCAATAAGTGATTGAGCGTAGCCATCGTAATAGAGAAACGTAATGGTGGTACACGTAATAAATAAAACTAAAGATAAATAAATTATTTTTCGAAGTAAAATTAATAAAAGAAAATTAATTAGTAATAAAACCACCATCATTCCATAAAAAAATCCCATCCAGTATGAAGTTATACGGTCATAGTTAGAAAAAGAATTTTTAGACATTAATTCTAAATTGATACTCATTGCAGCCTGGTTTTTAAATCGTAAATAGAAAACATTATTTTTTCTTTTCGTGAGATCTAATTGAAATATAATCAATCTGTGAGCAATTTTTCTATTACTGAATTTTCTTAGATTACCAGAGGTTTCTATTTTAAAAGTATGATTATTTCCATTTGGAATATACAGATCAAGATAATTTGTATTTGCAAAATGTTGTACTAATAACCAATTATTTTGTTGCGCATAATTTAAAATTTGGATACGTACCCAATACACTGAGTCTGTAAAACCAAGGTTAATTAAACTATTGGAATACGATTTATAATGACTTTCATATTTACCCGATGCCACATCAGCGATAGTATATTTACCATCAGGGTCTTCAATTGTTTGAATGTATTGCCCCAGATAATATTGCTGTTGCTGGTCATTTACAGTTAAAACCGAGCCGGCATGTGATAGTTGTGAGAACAGGAGTGCAATTGTACACAGAGTGAACAGTAGAGTTATTTTGGAAACAGACAATCTTAATAGGTTGAAATCTGTAAGGTTTTTATACATACACCTTACTATAGCTAATAAATATTAATTTTCGATCTTTTATCTACTATTACTCTATATGTAAAATACGTTGAAGTAATCACACACTATTTTCTTGGTATTTACTACAAATAGAAAATTCTATAATAAATTAAATTTCATTGATAATCGGTATAAAACGGCCACCGGTTTTCCTGAAATTTTACCAGGCACGAATAATGAATTTTTAATTGCATTAATTGCTGCTTCATTAAATGACTTTCCTGCAGATTTATAGATAGTCGTTTTACGAACTTTTCCCTTACGATCAATCAATGCATCAACAATAACTATTCCAGTTTTACCCAGGCGTTTCATATCTTCAGGGTATATTAGTTCGCCTTCTCGTAGAAAATACGGTTTCTCAGTAACACGGTATATTGGTTCTGGTGTGGGAATTTCATCGTCCTGAGTTTTTACTATTTTCTCTACTTTTTTATTTTTAGTCGAAAATTTTTTTTCAATTGGTTTAACCATTTGTTTCTTTTTAACTATTCCCTTAGGTTTTTTACTTATTTTTTCGTCTATTTTTTTACTGATTTTTTTATGTTTTATTTTTTTCGGTTTTTTCTTTTTTACTCTTTTTTCTTTAGCGGGCATTTTTTTATGAAAATCGATTGAATTAATAACAAGTAAGGGCTTAACTTCATCTTCAGGTAGAGCACCGGATATGTAGGGAATAAATTCTATTAACGCGGCGCTCAATATAAGTGCAACAAAAATCGAAAATAATTTTTCTCTAATATTTATTAGAGACATTACCTGTTTTCTCTTCAGTTGCAACACCAATGTTTTTAACACCAATTGATTTACAAATATCGATTACTTTAATTAGTGATTCGGTAGTCGATGATTTATCGGCCTGAATTATAATGGATAAAGCTAAATTATTTTCATATTCATGTATGATTAAACGTTTTAAATCTGTGTAAGAAATAATGGTATTTTTATAACTAATTTTACCTTCTTTATTTAATTTAATTATCTTACTGTCCGTCTTTAACGATGATACATGCTCGGCATTTGGCTTTTGAATAATCATTCCTTTGTTTTCAGGAAAAACCGTGGTTACCATAAAAAATATTAACATCAAGAATATAATATCAATTAATGGTGCCAGGCTTATTTCAGGTTTTATTTTTGGTGGATTATAATCCTGAATTAAATTTTCAATTTCCATTATTAGGCATCTCCAACAGTTGAGTCTGTTGATTCAATATTTACCTGGTTCGATAATTTATCACCTAATGACATAGTATTTTTAATACTAGTAATATCATTATGTAAAATTACTTGCATTGTTTGAACTAAATTTGTCATTATTTGAGTTTGACGTTGAGATAATAAGTGGTGTGTAAAAATAACTGGTATCGCAATAATCAAACCACTTGCGGTGGTTAACATAGCCTCTGAGATACCATGTGCCATTTCATCCGGTTTACCACTTCCATAAACTGCAATAACTTCAAATACATTAATCATTCCCGTAACTGTACCTAACAATCCTAACATCGGTAATAGTGATCCTATGATTGCGATGGTGGGTAAACTACCTTCCATTTTTAATGCAATGTCAGACATGTGCACGTTCATTTCTCTGGCAAAATCTTCCTTAGTAGTAATTTCTGACCAATTTAATAACATTAAAAGTTGCGCCAACGGACTACGTATTTTTGAATTTGAAATGTCTGGTAAGTAATGTGAATTTTTGTTTAACGCTTGTTGATCAAGATCAGTCAACTTACTACATGCCAATAATTTTTTACCCTGCCAAATTAACAACACAATAGCGAGACTGGCTGCGATAAAGATAACCCACATAATGGGACCACCTTTATCCATAATTTTAATAAAATCTGTAAAAATATTCATAAAAACTCCTGTTAACTTTACATTTCTATTTCAACACCAAAAAATGGGAAAAAACCGACTCCGAGAACTTCTTTCGGGTTGGCTATTTTTTCAAATTCATTTCCATAATCATACTCGGTAATATTTTCATTAAAAGTTACATTTTGTATATCAAAATAAAATTTCATGGTTGATTCTTTAAATAATACTGTTTTACCGATACGTAAATCCATTTTAAAATAAGTTGGTGTTCGTGCACTATTAAACTCCGCATATTCTCCTACCCAGCGTGAAGTATCATCTCCGGGAATAGCCCGATGTCGTCCTGTTACTGGTGTATAGGGTGATCCAGAAGTAATTTTCGCTTTCACACTCCAGTCCCATCGATTCCATGAACCACTAAATGGCTGTCCCCATACAGCCGTAATGGCAAATGGTAGGTCACCTGAAAAAGGCCGTGTCTCACCGGTGCGTAAATCAGTCCGTTCAGATTTCGACAGTGATAATGCCAACCACCCTAAACGACGATGCTCTGCTCTGCGTTTTAAAAATATATCAATACCGTATGCCCGGCCTTCACCTTCATTCGAATAATTATTCGGTGGTGCATTTTCATCTATCGCTACCACCAGATTTTTCATTGGTTTATCGTAAACTTCAGTTTTTATGCTATAGAATGGATTGAACTCATATTCAAGTCCAAGGATACGATGCTCCGCTTGAGTAATTTCTAAATAGGGATTACCAAAGCCCTCAAACACTTCGGTAAATTTCGGTGCTTGAACGTATTTCCCCCATGTTGCTGTTAACAGTGCTTTTTTAGTCATTTGATATTCGACAGTTGCCCTAGGGGATACTTCCTGTGATTCGAATCCATCACGCAATCGAATATCGCTATAACGTAAACCAGCAATAGTCGCCCACGATTTTGACCATTGTTTTCGATGCTTCACATAAGGTGCAATTGAGTTATAGTAAATATCTTTATTGATTCGATATTTTGTTTGATCGGTCAATACAAAATCGACATCATTTTCTGATGGTGGCCTTGAAATATACAAATTAACCGGAGCCTGACTAAAATCCATCGCGATACCATAATTTAATTGATCATTTTTGCTCGCACGCCACTGTAGTTCGGGTTGCCAAAATACCGTGTTCACTTTTGTGTCGACAAAGAAGGGTTCGCCCGTAATACTGTCTGAACCAATTTGAAAATAATTTTCAGAATGGTATAACGCTAATGGCATAATAAAATCAGTACTGGGCGACCACGGTTTCATTAATGTAATACCCGCAGTTTGATACTTTTGGCTGCTCGCTAATGCGCCAGCAAGATCGGGATCAGCCTTGGCGCTACCAATAAGTTCTACAGCTATTTTGTCAGAAGCCGTAAAAAAATAACTGTCTATATAACCCTGTTCAAATCGGTGGCGATATAAAAATTGCCCATCGTAATACCGTGGAACAGTGGTAATTTGATCGGCATCGGGTTCATTGTCCGCAAAGCGGTCATTAAAACTCGATGGTGAAAATAACAAATCAATGTAACTACGACGATAGGTTGCAAAATAACTATCATTGCTGTTTTCACTGACAGGTCCTTCTGCAAGGACAGATGTTGATATGGTCGATATATCAAATTTAAAATGCTGCCTATCGGTTCTAGGTGCTCGTAATTTCACGTCTATCACACCACCGAGTTTATCGCCATATTCAACTGGAAAACCGCCCAGAAATACATTCAAATCATCTATTAATGAAGGGCTAATAGTCGAATGAAATCCACCAAGGTGATAAAGATATCCTACCGGTGCTCGATTAACCCAAACGATGTTATCATTTGCATCACTACCACGCATATAAACTTCAGAAGATGCTTCAGACGTTTCCACTATTCCCGGTAATGAGGTGATAACTTTTAATGGATCACCTAAACTACCCGGTGCAGAAACCAGTTCTTCTTTGGACAAACTAATTTTGGATACTTTTTCAGGAATACGTTGTTCAGTTACTTCCAAACCTTCACCCTCAACCACTTCTGGATAAAGATAAAAAACCAGAGAAGAATTTGAGCCCGTATAAACGGATTTAAAATCTTCAAAACTGGATGCAACTATCTTAATAGTATCGTTTGTTGAAAGTGTTGGAATTATAGCGATCCCATTTTCATTACTATTCTCAACAAATTGTTCATCATTGATAATAATATATGCTCCCTCGATAGCAATACCAGTACCGCGTTCTTTAACAACAATACTAATTTCTTCTGCATAAATTATTTTTAGATTAAATAAATTTAGACTTATAATAAAACCAATTATAATAATTTTATTCCAGTTATATACCACTGTCATCCATCCCTGTTTTTTTTAATTTAAAGCAATATGGTTATTTTTTCTTATCAAAAATTACTAAATTTCTAACATAATTTACTATAAAATATATAGTTTCAATATGACTTAATTATTGCTTAAACATTAAATTATTTAATCGTTATTATATGTAAAATATCTGTTACGTACTGTAACAATTTGTTTCGGTTTTAAATATGATAATTGTAATTTCGTTGAGTGGAATATAACTTACTGCTGGTTAATAAAAGGTTAAGAATCTAAGATAGTGCGTAATCCCTGAGTTTTAAAAAAATGTTAAATAGAATTTTAAGGGGAATTCCTGATTTCGACAAATTATTAGCAATTATTTTCCACACGTAGAAGTAAACTTAAAAGGATGTGTAGTAGACATAGATACTACAAAATTTCAGGGTACTATTTTTTTAATCTCGCTAACCTTAGTTAATGAAGATGAATTTTGTTTGTAGCTATATTGAACAATTCCACTTTGGTCACTGACTACCAATTTATTTTGGTACGGAATTAGATCATAACAATTGATGTTAGTATCGGCATGTATAAATTTAGGATCTTTAGGATCAGTAAGATCATATATTTTTAAACCAGCTACATCATCACACACAAATAATAAATTATTACCAACACCTAAACCCTTTGGGTTTTGCATGTTATATGATTTTAATAAAACAGGATTAATTATATCATTTAAGTCTAAAACATCCATTTGACTCACCCCGGGACCACAACGACTTCCTGAGCTTAAAGTTACATAGGCATACTTTCCATTGACTACTACAGGATCACAGGATCTAACGTGTAAAAATTTAGAAATTTGTTTAGGATTCCGCGGATCCTTATTATCAAAAATGTAAATCCCATTTGCAGCACCAATAAATAAATGTCCATCAGTGTTATAGAGAGTTTCTATCCCCCACGCTACGGGAACTTTAAATTCAGCAACGGGAATTGCTGGTTCGCTAGGTGCACCTTGTACTGTAATGTTAAATACCTGAAGATTACTACCAGAAATAGCATAAAGATAATCTCCAATTAATGAGAATCGAGACATTGAGCCACCTTGACCATCAACGCCACCACCATCTGATTCTGATTTACTTGAATCACCACCACCACAACCGAAAATAGTAGCAAGAAATAGAATTGGTAATAAATTAAAATATTTAAGTTTAATCATTAGTATTTCCTTATTCTGAGTTTAATCAAACACTAATCGTGGTTTCTTAATGACTCCAATTACAACACCTTTTTTTCTATCAATGGGCGTTAAAAAATCAAGATCATTACGATTAATTGCTTGATAAGTATTATATGGAAACACGTCTGTAACACGCTCGACTTCAACAATGTTATTTAAATCTCGAATATCGATTGTGACGAGATCAATAAAGCTATCAGCATAGAGATAGCCCTTTCGCACTGCAATATCAAGATTACCGGGAAGATTAATAAATGCCTTCTCTTGGGGGTTTGCTGGATCAGCATTATCATAAATATGAATACCAATATTAGGCTCACTAACTAATAACAAATTCTGATATAAATAAATTTTTCCTGTTTGTTCTAGCTGCCTACCAGTATCAATCTTTAATACTCCACGCAATTCATCGTATGATAAATAAATAGGTTCATTAGGATTTCGTTCATAATTACCACCCCCACAGGCAATAATGGATAAAATTCCGAAGAGACCAATAACTGGTAAGCTAAAAATTGATAAATTGTTGTGATATTTAGCACTACTCTTGATTTTATATTTATTTTCAAAAACAAAAGTAAATACAAAAAATACAATACCGGCTGTTAAAACAGCCATTATGTCCAGGTTATCGTATGTTCCACTGGTAAAAAATATATTGTTATGTCTTTGTAGAAATTCAAAAATTATATTAATTATTACCCAAAATGAGAGTACCCATAGTTTAAATTTTGGATTTACTCCAAGTAATGCATAACTAAATAAACTCAATGCTAATACATGTGTAAATGTCGCATAACTTGAATTAATAAATAATGGTAACCCCGTCAAAACAGTATTATCAATACTGAATAAATACAAAGGATCAAAACCTCGAACTAATATATAAAAAACATATCCAGATAAAAAAATTATTATTCCAGTCACAAAACAAAGTGATATGTATCTCGACTTAAGCTTATTCATGCTTTTGCTCCTTACAAG
The DNA here is from genome assembly GCA_964403805.1 of uncultured Thioalkalispiraceae bacterium. Lineage (GTDB taxonomy): Bacteria > Pseudomonadota > Gammaproteobacteria > UBA6429 > Thiohalophilaceae > CAYQUC01. The sequence continues at coordinate 7,579 of CAYOHQ010000139.1, forward strand.
CACTACAAAAAATTAGATAGAAAATGAATAGCCCGTAACAATTCCTAAACTGTTACCAGATATTGTTCCATGAGTATTACTTTTGTAATTAATAACAGTGTATTTTAAACCTAAATAAAATTTCTCTGTAAATAACATATCCACTTCAGCTAATAGACCAAGTGCAGTTTTATAACTCACACTCTTGTCATTTAGAAAACCTTTACCAGTTGCTTCAGGGTTTAAATGCAGGCTTAACCCACCACCATAAATAAAATCACTTGATTTTCGATAATATAAAACATCAATTGGGATATGCGACCATTCTAATTCAAATCGAGCATTTGAATTTAATTCACGACCTTTAATATTACTCGTAATTTTACTAATCAGACCGCGAAGATAACTATCCTCTGATAATTTGTAATCCATTCCAAGACTATAAGATATGCCTGCACCAGCGGGCAAAGGATGACTAACATCATAAACATCTTTTAAATTTTCAATTGAATTATCACCACCATAATGATTCCCAACTTGAATGGCTAATTCAAAAGCAGATACAGTAGAGGGTAAAAATATTAATGCGATGGGTAATAAAAATTGAATATATTTCAAGCGGCACGATATCACATATAACTCCCTGAAAAGATAAAATACAAATCCTATGTAAGTATCAAGATTTTAACATATAAATTATATTTTGCGCTATCGATATTTCCTTATTAATCAAGGTACATTCTCAAATCAAATTAAAAATAAAGTGACTCCATTTTTATACTTCACCAAACTGCTTACTTTCCATACAAAATATTTAATCTTTAAAAGGGGTCAAAGTGAACCTCCCCAGTTAAACGGACACTTTTAATCAGAGACAAAAGTCTCAAAAGGA
>CAYOHQ010000140.1:0-8427 GCA_964403805.1 uncultured Thioalkalispiraceae bacterium
GGCTCGAAGCTGTTCGAGTGTTTCATTAAGCAGTTTGTTATCAAACTCATTAGTAACAATAGCATAATTGAGTGACTGTAATAATACCAAGCGCAGTTGACCGGCGATGACTTTTTTATCGACTGCCATTAACTCTAAAAATTGTGTAACACTGATATCGTTTGGTGCTTTAATCGGTAACTTCGCTGCCACGATCAAATCTTCGATACGCTTGAGTTCAGCATTGCTTATGTTACCCATGCGGCACGATAAATCAGCAGCCATAACCATTCCAGCCGCAACGGCCTCACCGTGTAACCAGTTGCCATAACCCATGCCGGTTTCAATGGCATGCCCAAAAGTATGGCCAAGGTTTAAAATTGCACGAACGCCAGATTCATGCTCATCTTCGCTAACGACACGTGCCTTGGTTTGACAAGAGACATCGATAGCATAGGTTAATGATTGCGGATCACGCTGTAATAATTTAGCGGTATTTTCCTCCAGCCAATGAAAGAACTCGGCATCGCGAATCAGACCATATTTAATGACTTCAGCCATACCCGCACTGAGTTGTCGATCATCGAGCGTATTTAAGGTATTGGTATCGGCAATCACACACTGCGGCTGATAAAACGCCCCTATCATATTTTTGCCCATAGCATGATTAACGCCTGTTTTACCACCGACTGAGGAGTCAACCTGCGCTAACAAGGTTGTTGGAATTTGAATAAAATTAACACCACGTTGATAGCTTGCGGCTGCAAAACCCGTCATATCACCAATCACACCGCCACCGAGCGCAATCAGGGTACACTTGCGGTCGAATCTATATTCCAATAGTGCATCGAAAATGGTGTTTAAAACCTTGAGATTTTTATATTGCTCACCATCGGGTAAGATAACGGATTGGCAATCAAAATCCTGTAGTGCTTCGAGTGTTTTATCGAGGTATAAAGGTGCAACAGTTTCATTACTAACAACCATAACTTGATTGCCGTGAATGTGTTTTGAAATCAGTGATTTTTGAGAAATCAGATTTTGACCAATATAAATGGGGTAACTACGGTCACCAAGGTCAACGTTTAGCGTTTTCATCAGGTATATTTAGTGTATTTTAGTATTCATAAATACTCAGCGTACCTTAGCGTCCGCTACGGTTCAAATAAATATTTTAGAACTGGATATTAAAAATCAGACTCGCACTTTTTGTTTAATTTTGTACAAATCTCATTGATAACGTCTCGAATTTTCTGGCTTTCGGTGGATATAGTGATGTCGGCGATTGATTCATATAAAGGATTGCGTTCAGTCGCCAGGGTTTCAAGTTTAGCGCGTGGATCGTCAGTTTGCAGTAATGGCCTTTTGGTATCACGATGGGTGCGTTGCAGAATTTGATCGACCGTGGTATTAAGATAAATTACCGTACCGCGACTGACCAGAAAGCCACGATTCTCTTCAGCCAGAACTGCACCACCACCGGTAGCAAGTACGATAGTGTCCTTAGTCGTTAAGTTATCCAACATGGCCGTTTCACGTTTGCGGAATCCAACTTCACCCTCTAGTTCAAAAATTAGCGGGATATCGACACCGGTTCGTTTTTCAATTTCAGAATCACTGTCTGCAAATTCCATATTCAAGCACTTTGCCAGTTGCCTGCCAACGGTGGTTTTGCCAGCACCCATCGGCCCGACCAGAAATATTGAAGGTGATTTTTGCATTACAGTATTTTGACGTTAATTGTTTATACTTTTGGATAGTGTAAACAAAAACGGCGTTAATAGTAAGTCACTACTGTTAACGCCGTTTTAAAGGTGATTTTTGTTACTAAGCTGCTAATTTAATGTCAGATTCTCTTTCAAAATTTTAGGCGTAACAAAGATAAGCAGCTCGGATTTTTTGTTTTCTTCAAAGGTATTTCGGAATAAAGCACCGATTATGGGCAAATCACCAAAAAAGGGTACCCGTTTAATATTTTCAGTTTTGCTGATTTCATAAACACCACCTAAGACAATGGTTTCACCGTTATTGACCAATACCTGAGTTTTCACATTTTGAGTATTAATTGGTGGTACACCCAGACGGGCACGGGAGAAATCAGCTTCGTCTTTATGTACTTCCAAATCCATAATTACCCGGTCATCGGGTGTAATTTGTGGAGTCACTTCCAGACTTAAAACAGCCTTTTTGAAAGCAATCGTGGTTGCACCACTGGACGAACTTTCTTCATAGGGAATTTCCTGACCTGATTCAATAACAGCCGTGTGTTGGTCAGAGGTTATGACTTTAGGACTGGATATTACTTCAGAACGACCTTCTGCCTGTGCAGCACTCAGTTCAAGTTCAAGCAAAGTTCCAAAAGGGAGTTTCGCAATAGCCAGACCAACACTTGCAGCAGTAGCCAAATTGGTTGTGGGTAAATCAACATTAAGACTATCGTTTAATTGCAATGGGTCACCATTAATTAGATCAGTAGTGCCACTTAAATTACCGGTTGCATAACGGGTTCGGCTGCCTTCTTGATCAACACTGGTTGCACCAAATCGAACACCGAGTTCCTTACTGAAATCGTCTTGGGCTAGTACAATTCGTGATTCAATTAATACTTGTCGAACAGCGATATCGAGTTCGTTTACCAGAGCTTCAATGGCCTCGATGTGTTTAGCAGTATCACGTACCAATAAAATATTAGTTCGGGGATCTAATGCAACGCTACCACGGTTTGATAACCAGGCCCGGTTTTCTTTATCGGCTTCAAACAGTTCTTTAAATGAAAGTGCTTTAGCATAGTTAATTTGAATAGACGCATTTTCTAGCGGGGCAAGTTCTTCAATTTGTTTGTTGGCTTCTAATTCCAGTTTTTCCCGTGCAGCGATTTCTTCTGCAGGAGCGATTAACATGACATTACCATTTTTACGTTTATCAAGACCTTTGGTTTTTAATATAATATCCAAAGCCTGATCCCAGGGGACATTTTTTAAACGCAAGGTCAAATTACCGGACACAGTATCGGAAGTCACCAGATTCAAGCCAGTGAAATCGGCAATTAATTGCAGCACAGCTCGAACATCAATATTCTGGAAATTTAAGGACAAACGTTCGCCAGTATATTCAAATTTCTTACGCAGTTTTTTCTCTTCAGTAATAATGATTGGTTTGATATCAACAATAAAATTATTATCAGTTTGATAAGCAATGTGATCAAACTTACCGTGCGCCTGAATCACAATTTTAACGCCACCACCAGAGTTAAAAGAGTCGACGGTATCAACCGGTGTTGCAAAGTCCAGAACATCCATACGGCGTTCCATATCGGCTGGCAATGTGCCTTGAGGGATACTCAGGACGACGCGATCGCCGCGTTTTTGCATATCGATAGGAGTATTAGGATTGTTTAAAGTAATTATAATACGACCTTCACCTTTTCGACCTCGACGGAAGTCAACATTGCTGATGTTATCATTGCTGCTCAAATCAACTTTAGTTTCGCCGTTTTTATCGACTTTAATGGGTGCAGCAAGCGCAGAGCTGTCACTATTTAAAGTCAGGAAAATGTGATTGCCATCAACCAGTGTTTGATAAGGCACTAATTTAGTTAAATTAATAACAACGCGTGTTCGGTCACCTGCTTCAACTGCGGTAATGTACTTGGCAATGCCAACGCCAATGTGCTGTTTTTTCTGTTTTACGGCATTCACTGTATTGGGTAAATCGAGTGCAATTCGTGCAGGGTTATCAACAGTAAAACTACCGGGTTCAAATGCGCCATCACTGAGCGTTAGTTGTATTTGAACACGATTACCGGGTAATGTTGAATAACTGATATCAGTTAAGGTATTTGCATTAGCCAGTGTCGTTGTCGCAAACAATGCCATCATGGAATGCGCAATTAAAATTTTTCGACCTCGTGATTTTTTTAATTTTTTTCGGGTCGCTGTCATTAACTGCATTAAATAATTATGTTGTTTCATAGCTTTACTTCTCCGTTCACTATTTTCTACTCTATTCACTGATTGTCAGTGAGGCATCACGGTCAAGCCAACCGCTATTACCATTGGTGATCTTTTCTTGAATTAATACGTCGGTATCAGTTATTGACGTTATTAAGCCAAAGTTCTTACCTAAATAATTACCGACTTGAATTCGGTAAACAGTAGCGTCCGGTGCTTCTATTAATCCCCAACGAACACCATTTTTTTCCAGATGTCCTACAAAACTTAAAGTGTCGAGAGGGAATTGTTCCAATGCTTCTCTTTTGCGTCCGCTGATAGGACTATCTACACTGTCATCAGATGCAGTAGCCTCAGCCAGTGCTTGAAATGTTTGAAATGGATCACGAATCTCTTGCGCAGAATAGGTAAAAGTATCATAAGGTTTTACTTCGGGAAGCGGTTTTACCCGTCCTTTATGCTGTGATTTGATTCGATCGACATAAGCATTTAGATCTTCATGGGCATCTCCACTACAAGCAGATAACAATATCGACACTAACATGATACTAATAAGTGTTGTTATATTATGTTCGCAATTTTTATGCGCAAATTGTTGTGTAACTTTTATCATCGCTATTATCTACCGCGTTTTTTCTTTTTACGTTTTTTCTTGGCTTGTGTTTGTAATTCCTGTTCATCAAGGTAACGATAGGTTTTTGCTATCGCTTTCATGCGCAAATCACCTGTTTTTGATGAACTTATGCTAATGTTGTGCATTGTCACAATTCGAGGCAGTGCTGCAACACCACTGATAAACTCACCAAATTGATGGTAGTTACCAATTATTTCAATACTGATAGGCTTCTCAGCATAGAATTCGATAAAGCGTTCTGTTTCTGGTTTAAATAACTTAAATTCGACGCCGCTGGTTAATCCGGTTTGAGTAATTTCATCCACCAGATTTTCAACTTCGGTTTTACTGGGTAGTTGACGTAACATGGTGCCAAAAGATTCTTTCATTTCCAGCATCTGTTTTTTATAGGCATCAAGATTAGCTGCTTTAGCCTGTTTCTTTTCAAATTCCTGTTTAAGAGTAATTTCTCGTGCACGAGAACGATCCAGGGATTCATTTTGTGATTGCAAATCTAGAAAATAACCACCAACTAAAACGCCAATACTCACAATCGCAATTAAAATAATTTTAATTGGCATTGGCCAACTACCAATATTATTGATATCTAAATCTATTTCATTAAAATTAATATCTTTCATCGTTTTATCGTCGTTTTTTCGGTTTTTTTGAATCAGCGTCAACACTGTCTTCAGTAACGTGAGCCACATTCAATTTAAATTGACGTGCACTCAATTGCTTGCCTTTATCCGATTTAATGACAGTTAAATTTGGATTAGACATTGATTTTGATGTATCGAGGTTTCGCATAAAGGATGATACTCGTGCATTTGATTGCGCAAAACCTTCAATCGAAAGCCCTTTTCCTTGTTGTTTGACTTCCTTTAAATAAATACCATTTGGTACTGTTCGTGCTAAATCATCGAACAGTCTTACTACTTCTGGACGATCACGCTGTAACTGTTGGATGATCTTCATTCTGTCTAATAACCGTTGTTTTTCAGATTCCAGATTTTTAATTTCAGTTAATTGCTTATCAACTCCTTTGATGACCGTGGTTAATAAAGTATTTCGAGATTCCTGGGTACTGATCATGCGGTTAATTTGTAAATGCGTTGCCAATATAATTAACACCATTAGTGCTAATGACATCACCATAATGGTAAAGAACTGACGTTGTTGCTCTTTGCGAAGCTCCTGCCGCCAGGGTAAAAGATTAATTTGAGGCATTAGTCAAAACTCCTCATTGCAAGTCCACATGCAATCATTAACGCCGGTGCGTCATTACTCAAGCTTTGTGCTTTAACGCGTGATGCAATGGTCATATCAACAAAGGGATTTGCCACAGTAGTATTGACACTGAGTTTATTGGCAATCATTTCATCAACACCAGGTAACATCGCACTGCCACCGGCTAACACTATTTGATCAACGGTATTGTGCGAGCTGGAAGAGAAGAAAAATTGCAACGAACGACTCACTTGCTGCGCCATCGCTTCTTTAAAAGGTTCTAATACTTCAGGTATATAGTTATCGGGTAGGCCGCCCTGACGTTTTGCCATACCGGCTTCTTCATAAGACAAGCCATAGCGGCGTTGAATTTCTTCAGTTAGTTGCTTGCCACCAAACACTTGTTCACGAGTATATATAGTAGTTTGATCATGAATAACATTTAAGGTTGTCATGGTTGCACCGACATCGAGAACGGCAATGGTCTGGTCGACACCGTTATCGGGTAATTGCGATAGTTGCAGACTAAAGGCATTTTCCATGGCATAGGCTTCAACATCGATAATGCGCGGTTTTAATCCGGCAATTTCAATGGCCGCCATACGCACATCAACGTTTTCGCTGCGTGATGCGGCTAATAATACATCGACTCGTTCCGGATCGTTGCCCGAAGGACCAATGACTTCAAAATCGAGGTTTACTTCTTCTAATGGATAAGGAATATATTGATCGGCTTCTATCTGTATTTGCTGATCCATTTCATCTTCATTTAAAGATGATGGCATTGAAATTACCTTGGTGATGACAGCTGAGCCGGCTACCGCAGCAGCAGCAAATTTATTACGAGAACCGGAGCGTTTTACTGCTCGTTTAATGGCCTCGCCAACTGCCTCAACATCTGAAATGTTCTTTTCAATAACCGAGTTGTGGGGTAATGGCTCAACAGCATAACTTTCAACCCGATAGCGAGCTCCTGTTTGACTCAATTCGAGCAATTTTACAGCAGTTGAACTGATGTCCAAGCCTATAACTGGCTGTTTTTTAGCCTTTAATAAATCTCCAAATCCCATAATTTTATCTGTCTTTTTCGTTTTTAATGCGTAAGTTACAGTGTTTTCTTGCGTTTGTACATTAACTAATCACATTAACTATAGGTCAAGTGATAATTAAATACAATGTCCGTATAGTGTTACCTGATACGAAGTCTTATACTGTGTCGTTTGACACACCATAAGAATTTTTGTTGAGTGACAATAGCGCCCGAATGAAACCGATAATTAAAAAAACAATAAAATACAGTTTCTTTACGGGACTTAGTGTAACTATCTTAGGAGTGATTTCACTCTTTGTCCTGTACCTGGTGATCACGCCTAAACTGCCTTCTGTCGACACTCTTAAAGATGTTCGTCTACAAGTCCCGCTTCGGGTCTACACCAAGCAAGGTGATCTGATTGCCGAATTTGGAGAAGTAAAAAGACAACCTCTTCAATATGAGGAATTTCCTACATTACTCATTCAATCTATATTAGCGGCAGAGGACGACCGTTTCTTTATACATCCAGGGGTCGATTACAAAGGTATTTTGCGTGCAGCGTTCAAAGTTTTGACAACTGGTGAGCGATCTCAGGGTGGTAGTACAATAACTATGCAAGTTGCGCGTAATTTCTTCCTTTCCAGAGAAAAAACCTACACTCGGAAGCTCAATGAAATTTTTCTGGCATTCAAAATTGAGAAGGCGTTAACAAAAAAAGAGATTTTGGCACTCTATTTAAACAAAATTTATCTGGGAAAACGTGCCTATGGTTATGCTGCCGCATCGCAGGTTTACTATGGCAAACCATTAGATGAACTCAATCTGGCACAAATAGCCATGTTGGCTGGCTTACCCAAGGCGCCATCTCGCTATAATCCTATCGCCAATCCAGAACGGGCAACTTTGCGACGAGATCATATCCTGCGGCGCATGTATTTTGATTTAAATTTTATAATAGAACCCCAATATCAGGCGGCAATTGATATGGTTGATGACGCCGTGGTGCATGGTCAATCAATAAAGGTACACGCACGTTATGTTGCCGAGATGGTTCGAAACGAAATGGTAGAACGATTTGGACCTGAAACTTATGTTGATGGTTATTCGGTTTATACCACGATTGATAGTCGACTACAGAAAGTTGCTAATAGTGCATTACGAAGTGATTTATTAGCTTATGATCGACGTCATGGTTATCGTGGTATCGAGACACACTCAGAAGATGTTTCACGTTATATCACCGAGGTTGCAGAAGATTCAACGGCTATTGAAAGTAATGACGATCGGGATATGTTTGAGTTATGGGATGCTGCACTCGAAGAATTTTCAGCAGTCGGAAAAATGCAACCAGCAGTTGTGATTGCAGTGTATGAACAGGAAGTTTATGCGCGCACCAAAGAGGGTAATATTGCCTATATGCCGTGGCAACAACTCGAATGGGCTCGCAGCTACATTGATGATGATAGTCGAGGTCCTGCAATAACCAAGGCTGACGATATTTTAAAAGAAGGCGATGTTATTTATGTCTACCCGGCTAAAAAAGGCTGCACTTGGTTAGCTAAAAATCCAACGGTGTCAGGTGCTATGGTGTCGCTAAGCCCCAAAGACGGTGCGATTGAATC
>CAYOHQ010000141.1:0-8364 GCA_964403805.1 uncultured Thioalkalispiraceae bacterium
CTTTGTGCCAACCAAGGGGCACTTACATCAGGGGCATTTAGATCTGGTCAATTTAGCACAGCAACAAGCATCCGTTGTTGTGGTTAGTATTTTTGTCAACCCGTTACAATTTAATCAAGCTGACGATTTAAAAAATTATCCTCGAACGCTTGAAAAGGATATCGCGTTATGTGAAAGCAATAAGGTTGATATTGTTTTTGTTCCATCAGAACAAGAAGTTTATTCTAATAAAAATAAATCAGAACGAATTGAATTACCAGCGTTAGCACACCTGTCAACAACCATTGAAGGAGCGGCACGTCCAGATCATTTTTCGGGTGTTGTTACGGTTGTAAAATTATTTTTTGATTTAGTACAACCGGATTTCGCCATATTTGGCGAAAAAGATTTCCAACAGTTATTGATTATCAAAAAAATGGTTGAGATTTTAAATTTACCTGTGAAAATTATTTCTGGCGAGACAAGCCGTGAACCTGATGGCCTTGCGATGAGCTCACGTAATAGCACGTTATCGCCAAATGAGCGTCAGCAGGCGGTTCAGCTTTATGAAGTTTTACAATCTATCCGTGAGCAAATAATCTCGGGAAATGCTGATTTTATTGCCTTAGCTAAAGCTGGTACATCAACACTAATTAACGAGGGTTTTAAGCCCGACTATCTGGTAGTTTGTGACAGTGATGATTTAAAATTAGCATTAGCTGAAAACAATAATAACAGGGTTATTCTGGTCGCAGCCTGGCTAGGAAATACACGTTTAATTGATAATCTCACGATATCTGTTAGTTGAAAATCCATTAAATTTTGACTACAAATGAGGTTTCCGGTGCAGATATTGTGTATAATTTCTGAGTAATGAGCTGTTTTTATTGCTCTGAATTAAAGCAATTATTATAGAATAAACAACAATTAAGTTGAGCCAGAATTTATGCAAAGTACTATGTTAAAAGCCAAATTGCACCGTGCCACAGTGACTCATTCAGAGCTGGAATATGAAGGATCGTGCGCGATTGATGGTAAATTACTGGATACTGCTGGTATTCTGGAATATGAAAAAATAGAAATTTATAATATTACCAATGGTGAACGTTTTACAACCTATGCCATTCGTGCTCAGGATAACTCGGGAATAATCTCGGTTAATGGTGCAGCAGCACACAAAGCTGATCCTGACGATATTGTTATCATTGCCGCTTATGTGGTTTTGAGCCAGCAGGAACTAGCCAATTACAAACCAACCTTGGTGTATCTGGACGAAAACAATCAGATTACACACTGCAAAAATTCTACACCGGTTCAGGTCGCTTAAGAGACAAATTTAACCGGTATTGCGCATTCCTGATGCTATTGCATTAATACTACGCAGTAATGGATTCAACCATAATTCTCGTTGTTCTTCATCTAGTGAATCATCACGATAACGTTTCAATAAAGTTAATTGAATTTGATTCAGTGGATCAAGGTATGGGTTTCGACGTGTCAGTGATAAGCACAATTCAGGTGTTTCCTGCATTAGTTCATCAAGTTGTGCTATTTTTAAAACATTACTTACCGTGGATTCATATTCATTTTTAATAATAGTATGAATCGATGTTGCCGTTTCTTCACTAAGACATAATTTTGAATAGGCTTTTGCAATATCCATATCGGCTTTAAACAATGCCATTTGCACATTACTGAGTAATGAGCGGAAGAACGGCCAGCGGTGATACATTTCCTGTAGTTTCTTGAGTTTGTCAGGGCGACCATCAATCCATTTATCCAATGCGCTACCAATGCCAAACCAGGCAGGCAAGGTGTGGCGTGATTGCGCCCAGGCAAATACCCAACCGATTGCACGAACTGACGATTTTGAGCGATCGGATTTCTTACGATGAGAAGGGCGCGAGCCAATGTTCATTAAGCCAATCTCAGAAACCGGTGTTGCTTCATAAAAATAGTCTAGAAAACCATGACTGCGATCAGTTAATACCCGATAGCTTTGTTCACCAGTGTCAGCAAGCGTTGCCATAATTTCTTTATATTCATCTTCAACAGCAACTGGAGTTTGAATCAGGTTTCGACTGGCTTTTAATAAACCGGTTAAGCCCATACCTAATTCATAAACGGCAGTTTCTTCATTGCTGTATTTATACGATAATACTTCACCTTGTTCTGTAAATTTAATTTCACCGTGAACGGTTCCATCGGGTTGCGATAAAATGGAATCGTGAGTAGGGCCACCACCTCGACCAATAGTGCCGCCACGGCCGTGAAACATACGAAGTTTGATATTTCGTTTTTTAGTTAATGCGGTGATTCGAATTTGCGCGTTATATAAATTCCAGATAGACGCTAATGTGCCACCATCTTTACAGGAATCAGAATAACCCAACATGACTTCTTGAGTGTTGCCTGAAGCTTGTAACAGAGTATTGTAAACTTCATTGTCCAGTAGTTGCGTCATAACCGGCTCAATGTGGGCCAGATCATCAATTGTTTCAAACAAAGGCGACACGCTTAAATAGCAGTGCGTTGAATCCGGGGTAATGGCTACCAGACCTTTTAACCAACCCAGGAACATAACTTCCATAATATGACTGGCTTCATGCGTCATTGAAATAACGTAACTACCAAAGGCTCTTTGGCTTACTTCTTCGCGCATTTCAGCTATCACTCTAAATACTTCAAGTGTTTCAACTGCTTGTTCCGAGAATGAGCTTGTATCAACTGCGGGTGGTGTTTGCTTAATATAGTTGGCAAGTGTATCAAGACGGGTAGCTTCATCCATAGCATTGTAATCACTACCGTCAATTGATTTTAAAACTTGCGTGATAGTGTCAGAATGGATTGTTGATTCTTGTCGAATATCCAGTTTAGACAAGAAAAATCCAAATGTTTCGACTAAACGAATAAGATCTTTTAAAGTACCTTCAGCGACATTACCATCGCCATGATGGTGTAATGAGTTACTCATTACTTGTAAATCAGTTAGAAATGCATGTTCGTCTTTGTATTCACAAGATTGATTGTCTTTTATTGCTTTTTCTTCAATTTTTCTGGTAATTTGATCTAACTGACATTCTAATCGATGACGCATGTAATATAATTTACGACGATAAGGCTCTTGAATAAATTTATTGGTTTTAGAATCAAATATTTCATTTAATTCTTTTTCATCTTTTTTAAGGCCGATATTGAATTCTTCAGTTAGATCACAAAATTGTCTTGAGTGAGATAAAACGTGACTTAATCTGGAAACACGTTTGATGTATTCTTCTAATATTGCTTGTGCCTGCATTCTTAAGGCAAGAACAGTTGTGGTATGTTTTACAAATGGATTACCGTCACGATCACCACCAATCCATGAACCGAATTGCATGAAGCTCGGTACGGTAACCACTTCAGATTCATTGTTGTAAGTTGATTTTAATGCTTTTTCTATAAAACGATAGGTTTGTGGAACTGATTTAAATAAACATTCGCGAAAATAATGTAAACCATTTTTTACTTCATCAACTACTTGAAGTTTTCGAACACGAACTTCATTGGTTTTATACAATATTTGAATATGTCGTTTTAAAACTTCAATGACATCATCATGTTCATATTTATTAGTTTTGCTATTTAACTTCTCGGAAATAATAAAAATACGACGTAATGATTCTAATATGGTTCGTCTCTTTGACTCAGTGGGGTGAGCAGTAAAAACCGGAATGTATGCCATGTTATTTAGCACATGTTGTAATTGCTCGGCACTAATATCTTGTTCCTGAAATTCACGTAAGGTTTCATGGAATGAACCTTTCCACAATTTTTCACCTTTTGTTACCATGCGACGACGTTCTGCATGTAGGGAATCTTCTTCTGCAATATTAACCAAACTAAAATAAATACTGAAGGCGCGAACCACGTGTACCACGGTTTCACTATCGAGTGATTCAACTAGCTTGGCTAATGTTGCACGTTTTTGTTCATTATTTTTTTTACGAAGACTAATATGACCTTTACGCAAAGTTTCAACAGCCTCAAAGACTTTTTCACCCGCATGTTCGTGAAGAATTTCACCCAGAATATTACCAAACAGTTTCACACGGGCACGAAGAGCTGTGTCATTAAGTTGGGGATTATTTATGCTATTACTATTGGTATTTTCGGTTTCAGTATTCATAGGCTCAATAATGGGATTCATACGCAGTGGTGTTGTTGTTAGTAAAATGAGTATTATACCCGATAAGTTTGTTCAAATGCCCATTTCTGGTCTTTGATCTGGCTCTTTTTGCTCAAATTACACGGGTAATTGAATCTCGTGCTAGGATAGATAATATAACAATAATACGATATTGACCCAATTAACAATTTTAACATCTGGTGAGTAAAAATATGGTTTTATCAACAAATCCAACAAGCTCTGATCATGAAAATTCTAGTAATATGAGTAACTTAACGCAATCAAAAGCCTGGAAAGCGTTGACACAACATTTTGATGAGATAAAAGATATCCATATGCGGGAGTTGTTTGATGAGGATCCAAAGCGGTTTGAGGGATTTTCATTAAAATTTAATAATTTCTTACTCGATTTTTCTAAAAACCGTATTACCAAAGAGACTATGAAGCTGCTTTACGACCTGGCTCGTCAGGCCGGTGTGAATGAATGGACTCATCGGATGTTTAGTGGTGAGGCTATCAATAATACTGAAAACCGTTCTGTTTTACATACCGCATTACGAAATCGCGGTAATCGGCCGGTGGTGGTTGAAAGTAAAGACGTGATGCCGGAAGTGAATGCATCATTGGAAAAAATGCGAATTTTTAGTGATGCGATTCGAACACGACAATGGCGCGGTTATACCGGCCAACCCATAACCGATGTTGTTAATATTGGAGTGGGTGGTTCAGATTTAGGGCCGGTAATGGTAACCGAAGCTTTAAAACCTTATGCGATTCATGATATCCAAATGCATTATGTTTCCAATGTTGATGAAAGCCATATTTGGGAAACACTGGAAAAAATAAAACCCGAAACCACTTTGTTCATTGTGGTTTCAAAAAGTTTTACGACACAAGATACCATGCTCAATGCAGAAACTGCGATAAAGTGGTTGGAAAAATCCATTGAAGATCACGATGATATTGCTAAGCATGTTGTTGCTGCAACAGATAATATTGAAGCAGCTATTAAATTAGGTATTGGTGAAGATAATATATTTACCATGTGGGATTGGGTTGGGGGACGCTATTCACTGTGGTCTGCAGTGGGATTATCGATTGCTATTTCTATCGGCATGGATAATTTTGAAAAGTTATTACAAGGTGCCTTTGAAATGGATGATCATTTCAGAACCGCACCACTTGAAAAAAATCTGCCGATAACGCTGGCGATGATCGGCATTTGGTATAACAATTTTTTCGGGACTGAAACACATGCCGTTCTACCTTATGATCAACATTTGCATTTATTCGCTGATTACTTGCGTCAAGCCGATATGGAAAGTAACGGTAAACGGGTGGATCGCGATGGCAATACCATTACTGATTATTCTACCGGCCCCATTATTTTTGGTCAGCTCGGCATCACCGGCCAACATGCGTTTTACCAGCTCATTCATCAAGGCACCAAACTTATTCCGCTTGATATTATTGCACCTATTTCAAGTTACTATTGCATCCGCGAACATCACCGCGTTTTAATGTCAAATGTGTTTGCTCAAACGGAAGCGTTTATGCGCGGTAAAACCAAACAGGAAGCTATTGCTGAAATGCAACAACAAGGTTGCAGTGAAGCTGAAATAGCAAAATTGTTACCGCATAAAGTTTTCCCCGGTAATAAGCCTTCTAACACCATTATTTATAAAACCCTATCACCAAGAACGCTGGGCAGCCTGATTGCACTCTATGAACACAAAATTTTTGTGCAAGGTATTATTTGGAATATTAACTCATTTGATCAATGGGGTGTCGAATTAGGCAAGCAATTAGCTAAAGGTGTGTTAACAGAACTTCAAGATGAAGAACAAATAACATCACATGACAGTTCAACCAACGGTTTGATTAATTATTACAAATCATTGCGACACATGGAAAATGAATAAACTGTGGTAGCAACGGCTTGACTCGAACCGAACCGGCACGGTGTTGCCCAACTGGATTTTGAAATGTTCCAGTCTATTTCATTACGATTAAATCAAATAGTTAAATACATAAAATTTTAGATGCTGTTATACTTATAAACACTATAATTTATAGGTTGAAACGATGGTAGCGTTAGTTGAGTCGCTTACAGTTAAAGATTTTAAAATTAAACACAAATCAATAAACATTAAATAACTTTAAGGCTTAATTATGGTTCATTCAATTATTGAAGATTTACTGTGGCGGCATTCCACCAAAAAGTACGATACGAAAAAAAAGGTTTCTCAGGTAGATCTTGATGTGCTATTTGAAGCGATGCGTCTCTCTGCCTCATCCATTAATTCACAACCTTGGAAATTTGTTGTGATTGAGAGCCGTGAGTCAAAAGAACGTATGAATAAAACATATGCTAACAAACATGAGTATAACCAGCCTCATGTTTTTGATAGCTCACATATTATCCTTTTTGCTTACAATCCACGCTACACGCGTGATGATTATGCTCAAGTAGTTGATAATGGGATTGAGGATGGACGAACAAAACTAGAGGATCGTGAAAGTGCCTTTGGCGTTTTTGGATTTGCCGAGTTTAATACTGATGAAGCAGGAAATACGAGTTGTTGGACAAAAGCTCAAACCTACCTTGCTCTTGGTAACACCTTGCATACTCTGGCTCGTCTTAAAATAGATTCAACTCCCTTGGAAGGAATTGACATTGATTTAGTCAATGAAGAGTTCAAACAAGAGCTTGATGGTTATCAGTGTGATGTCGCTTTGGCTATTGGATATCATCTTCCGGAAAAAGACTTTAATGCAAAGCTTCCCAAGTCACGATTAAGCTTGGATAGTATTTTAGTACGAATATAAAAAATATACTTGTAAGTTACGCTCGACCATTATGAATCAAAAATCCAACTTTACTTATTTATCTATAGAAGTTTCCAAGAATAGATAGCTGTTATCACCACTGTATAGCTGGCGAGTATAATAACATTGATCGGCTTTCCGGAAAATTTAGGTGTTTTTATCTGTGACACATTTAAAGCCGCGAGACCTAGACTACTAGCATAGAGGATAATCGAAAAAGTACTCTGATTAAAAAGGCCTTCAAATAAAAATATAAAAACGAGTATGATATTGTTGTTATCAAGCGCCAATCCTGTGTAGTGGGTTCCACCGGCAAGACCGAAGGTTGAAAAATAGCTTAGTCGTAGAGCACTCGTTGCAAGCATAACAAAGGCACCAACTAGATAGACAAGCTCAAAACCTCCATAACTTAACAGCAGAATAGCCGGTGTAACACCATAGCTAACAATGTCTATTAAGACATCAAGTTGGCCACCAAAATTACGATCATTACCCGTGCGTCCTTTCATTCGACGTGCAATGAGACCATCTGCCCAATCGAATGCAACTGCCCAGATCATACCAATCATTGCCGCTGCGAAAAGCCCTTTAATGCTGAAATAAATGGCAAGAAGAGTACAGGCTAAACCGGATAACGAAGCAATATTAGGAAGATCCTTAACATAGGAAAGAATAGAATTGGTCTGAAGTTCTTCCGAATCAGTGGCTTTTGCAGTCATTTGGGATCCTTTTATCGAAAAACTGATGATATTCTCATTAATATTCATGCGAAACACAGTTGCGGTAGTAATTAGTGTTAGTATGGTGAGCTTAGTTTACATCATCCAGGATACAAATAATGCTTATTTACACTGTAGGAACTTGGGATTTATTACATGTTGGTCATTTGGCTTTACTTCAATATTGCAAAGCATTGGGTGATACCGTTGCGGTTGGTGTTGCTTCAGATGAAGTGGTTGCGAGTTATAAAAAAAATGTTCCCGTTGTTCCTCTTGCGCAAAGGATGGAAATGCTAAAAGCATTGCGCTGTGTCGATATCGTTCGTCCCTATTATGAATTGGAGTATGCTTCTGCTTGTGAAGAGTTGGATATAGACATTTTTGTTATCGGAGAAGACTGGGGAAAAGCAGCGCATAATCTTGATGTAGAATCTTATTTAAGAGCTAATGATAAGACCATTCATCAAGTTAGTTATCATCCTCTAACTTCATCTACAAAAATAAAAGAAAAAACCATTGCACAAATTCAAGCGGCTGCATAAATTAAGTGATCTGATAACACTCGATTATATTATGCAAGATGTTGAACATCCGATTTTAGTACACTTGCAAGAAAATTATATTCAATACTAACGGTTGTTTCTAATCTTTGTAGTGGAACCGACAAAA
>CAYOHQ010000142.1:0-8336 GCA_964403805.1 uncultured Thioalkalispiraceae bacterium
ACATAAGGAACATATTTAGGTTGATATTTTTTTGATGGTAGTGCGATCGGATTAATGGGAGATTCATTTATTTCCTGTTGTTCAGTGTGTTTTTTTACATTAGTGATAACGTTTTTCAGTTGAGCTTCTTTCTTGGCATCATTCTCAGAATCATTGTCAGAAATTTCATCATCAGTGTACGAGGGGTAAATTTCATCAAGATATTTGTTAAAATTAATCGCTTTTTTAAACAATTCCTGAGCTTTTGTTAAGTCTTTAGGAACACCTTCTCCATTTTCATACATTTTTCCTAATTCGACGAGTGAACTGATACTACCGGATTTAATCATTTTTTTATGGTACGACACCATATTACTAAAATAAATTTTTTGTTTCTTAACAGTATAAAAATAGGATGCAATCGCAACTGCTGTTAATGTGATAAATATTAAAAAAACTTTCTTGTGATTGTGATATTTCGATTTATTCATGATAATGATTCACTTATAAATGTTAAAATAGAATATCAAAAGACATTGAATACACATTGGGTTCTTCACCAGCTTTTATTTCCTGGTCGTATAATCCATAACGACCAATATCACCAGTTTCAAATCCAGGTTTTGTTTGAGTTGCTTGAAATTTAATTGCCATTTTTGTATTGACATCATACCGAAGACCTAATGAAGTAGACTCTTGTATTAGCCCATATTTTGTTTTCTTTTTTCCTTTATCAATTGATGCATAAGTTACATAAGGCATAAATTTAGAAATTTTGTATCCTAACGTGACATATTCCGAATTTTGATCCGGGAATGCAGCTTGCATCTCATCAGTAGAAAATCGATGAACAGCTTCAGCATATAAAACAAAATTACTAACGTCTATAATGATGCCAAAGCCTCCAAAAGACATTCGTGCCCCTGAAATACTTAACTCTTCAGAGTCAATAATGGCCTGATTGTGACTGGCTCTGAATGTAACATAATCAGTTGCAAAGCTTATTTCGAGGCCAAAAATATCATGAGCATCAAATTGAATTTTATCGCCTGTTTCATATTTTGGAATTTTAGTATTATCATTACTATTAATATAGGATGGTGATAAATTATGTTTATTTTTGTCACTACCAACATAAGTATTAAACAAAAATGTGCTGCCAAATAAATCGGATTCAAAAATGTATTCCAGACCATCATTCGAGTCGATGACATTAATTGAATATGCTTCGGGTGGTGGAGTAACCCATGGGTAAGCATGACCAATGTCTATGTAATTGGAAACCATAAAAATAGGTACCTTTAGTCGACCAAATCGAATTGAAGAATTATCAGTTACAGTGTAAGTAGCATAAAACCAGGCAAACTCGGCACTATATTCTTCTTTCCCTTTACCTAATAGAGTTACTGATAATTCCAGATCATCAACAACTTCAGTGTTTAATTGTAAGCCTATCAGGCTGTGATGCGTAAAATCAACATGCTTACCTGCATGATCATTCCAGTAAGTAGCATTCTCCGCATCAGTTTTTGTTCCTATTAATGAGGCATATCCAGTTATGTCTATTTTGCCTGCAACAACATTTGTAACTAAAAAAACATTTAAAAAAACAACAAATCCAAACTGATTGATTTTGAGCATTTCACACCCTTATTATTATAAATTTTATAATTATGATTAACACATTGACTTAATTTTCAAAAACACTAAGTTAAAAAAGTATTAATTTATTTTTTTTAGTGTTGTTAATTATTACTTAAAATTTAAATATAGACGAGAAATTTATGCCGTTTTAGAGTTGAGAAGGCAAATTATTAATTCTGTGATATGGGTTTATTGAAAGGGCTACATATAGGTATTTTTGTAGTTTTTATTTACAAATACAGTTGTTAGATACAACTTTACATTAACGATTATTATATATTAAGTTTTAGTATTATTTTTCTCCCAGTGTCGCTACCAGGTTAGATCATCCGGAATTTTATATTCGGCATAAGGGTCATTTTCATCAATTTCGGATTGTTCGTTTGTGAACAAAACAATGCGTTTTTCATTTCGTTGTTGAATCTTTTCAGCAATGATTTTGGGGACTAACTCATACCGGCCTTCAATACGTGCAATTCCAAGTTGGCCTTTTATGATTTGTTGTTTCATGTCATTAGTAACATATAGTCGTTTAACTTTCTTCTGGTGTTCAAAATTGTAAATAATTTCACACTTATCATCGCGCTTGATGGTGTTATCATTGATAAGCTGATTAATTTCAATTGAAATGGCTTTTTGGCGTGCCTGATGTTCTTTTTTCTTGTTAAGTTCGAGATCACGCTTAGATTTTTCTTTGGCTTGTTGTTGTAATTTTAGTTTGCCTTCATCAACCACAGGATTTTTTTTAGATAGCTGCTTTTTTTTCGTGTGTTTGGATTTATTGGCTTTTTGTACTTGTTGCCTGGTGACTAATCCAGCTTTAAGTAGTTGATCTTGAAAGGCATTTCCCATTTTTAAATCTCATTATTCGGTAGAAGGTTTTATTAATAATTAGTATTTTATCATGAGCTTGTAGATTTCGAAAATGAATTTTTTAATATCCAAAAAATGGCCAGAATCAGAGCTGCTAAACTTGAATATATAACAAACTCACCTGACAATTTTTCAATTCCACCAAAACTATCAGCAATTGCGGTGTATATAATCGTGGCGGGTAACATACCGATGAACGTTGCCACTAAAAAATGTGATGTTTTAATGGTGCTGGCACCAGCTGCATAACTTATTAAATCAAATGAAATTATAGGAATCAAGCGTGCAACCAGAATTACCTTAAAACCGTGTTTACTACTTATTTTTTCAATGTAATCTCGTGTAGCAGAATTTTTTAATAATTGACTGGAGTAATTATTATAAAAATAACGGGTTATAGCAAAAGAGAGAATTGCGCCCAGAAGAGCGCCAATGACCGAAATAATAACACCCCAAAATAACCCAAATATAATTCCATTAGCGGCGGTTATTAAGTAGGCTGGAATTGGTGCTATTATTGCTTGGAGAATCATTAGTAAAATACTGATGATGGGGGCAGCAATACCCCACGAACGAATAATGTTTAAAACTTCTGCTAAATTATCACTAATGAGTATTTCACAAGTCTTTTCAATATCATGGTGAATTACAAAAAAAACTGTAATATAGCTACTTAATATTAGAAGATAAACAATATTATTTTTTAGGTTTTTATTTTTAACTCGGGAATAAAAACCGGCTATAGTTAAAATACCTATCGATATAATTAGTAATCCGTAGAAACCCATTACAACTTATAACCGAATTCTTATTTTTCCAGTTCTTTACGGCGGCGATTAAATTCTTCCTCGTCAATTTCACCATTAGCGTAGCGCTTACGCAATAATTCCATAGGTGATTCACTATTCGATGAATTTGAGTTACTTGAATTGCCACTACCCATTGCAGCTCTAGCTGCCCAAATTATTGCAACGAATAAAATAATCCAGAAAATCCACATAAAACCGCCTCCAAAAAACATTCCGCTACCTTCCATCATAATTAACCTCGTATTAAATTATAGTTTCGCATTTTTAATTCTTAATGCATTGGTAATAACCGATACTGAGCTAAAACTCATCGCTGCAGCTGCAATGATTGGAGACAATAGTATACCAAAAAATGGGTATAATATACCTGCTGCAACCGGAACACCTGCGGCATTATAAATAAAAGCGAAAAACAGATTTTGTCTTATGTTGCGCATAGTTGCGCGGCTTAATCGGCGGGCTCTAACAATGCCACGCAGATCACCTTTAACCAATGTAACACTGGCACTTTCCATAGCAACATCGGTGCCTGTTCCCATTGCGATACCAACTTGAGCCTGGGCTAGTGCTGGTGCGTCATTTATACCATCGCCAGCCATCGCCACAATTTTACCCATGGCTTGCAATTCTTTTACAATAGCTGCTTTTTGGTCGGGTAACACTTCAGCTTCAACTCGATCGATATTTAATTTGCTGGCTACTACTTCAGCAGTTTTTCGACTATCACCAGTTAACATGACAACCGTCATGCCTTCATCATGTAGATTTTTTATTGCCTCGGGGGTAGAAGTTTTTATCGGATCAGCAACACCAATCAGTCCTGCTGCCTTATTATTAATGGCTATTAACATCACGGTTTGACCTTCGCTTCGAAACGTATCCGCTTGCGCTGGTAAATCACCTGCATCGATATTGAGACTTTCTAATAATTTTAAATTTCCTAATACTACTTGAGCGCTGTCAACAGTGCCGGTAACGCCTTTCCCTGTGATCGATTGAAAATCATTGGCATTAACCAATGATATGTTTTTATCTTCTGCACCTCGTACAATTGCTTCTGCTAATGGATGTTCACTTGAACGTTCCAGACTAGCAGCTAAACGTAAAATTTGATCTTGTTCGAATCCTTCAACAGCAAAAACGTTAACCAGTTTTGGTTTACCTTCAGTTAAAGTACCAGTTTTATCAACGACCAGAGTATCCACTTTTTCCATTAATTCCAATGCTTCAGCATTTTTAATTAACACACCAGCTGTAGCACCGCGTCCGGTGCCAACCATAATTGATATTGGGGTCGCCAGTCCGAGTGCACAAGGACAGGCAATAATTAATACTGCCACAGCACTCACTACCGCATGTGCCAACCTGGGCTCTGGTCCCCATAAGCCCCATATGGAGAATGAGATAATTGCGACAAGTACGACTGCAGGTACAAAAAATCCGGCAACAGTGTCGGCAAGCTTTTGGATTGGAGCACGTGATCGTTGTGCATCTGCCACCATTTGAACAATTTGAGACAATAAGGTATCAGCCCCGACTTTTTCAGCAGACATTAATAAACTACCGGTACCATTAACCGTGGCACCAATTAATTTTTCACCTTTTATTTTTGATACTGGGATTGGTTCTCCAGTCACCATTGATTCATCGACGTGGCTATCACCATCCAATACGATACCATCCACTGGAATTTTTTCACCAGGACGAATACGCAGCTTATCACCAACTTTAACTAACTCCATGGCAATATCTTCTTCGGTTCCATCATCGCGAACAATACGAGCCGTATTGGGCGCCAGTCCAAGCAACATTTGTATTGCAGCATTTGTTCGTGAACGAGCCCGTAACTCGAGGACTTGTCCGAGTAATACCAACGCAGTAATTACGGAAGTTGCTTCAAAATAAACGTCCACCAAGCCAGCTTCCATTTGCATGATAGGTGGAAAAAGCCCAGGTTTTAATAATGCAACAACACTGTAAATATAAGCTACTGATACACCCAAACCAATGAGGGTAAACATATTCAGGTTCCAGGTTTTTATCGATAACCAGAAGCGAACATAGAACGGCCAGCCTCCCCACAGCACAACAGGGGACGCTAATACAAATTCAATCCATTGTACTTTGTCCATTGTAAAAGCTGTAGGTAATAATGATGGCATTAAATCTGCAATCATCGCTAAAATGAAAACGGGGATAGCTAGTATGCTGCTAACCCAAAACCGACGGCTCATGTCATTGAGCTCTTCGTTTTCTTCTTCAACAGCAACGGTTGTTGCTTCTAAAGCCATACCGCATTTAGGACAATTACCGGGTTCATCTTGTAGAATTTCCGGATGCATCGGACAAGTGTATTGCGTTTTTGTAGATGCGACTGGAACACCCATAGGCTCTAATGCCATACCACATTTAGGACATATACCAGGACCTTGTTGTACAATCTCAGGATCCATTGGACAAGTATAAGTAGTATTTGCATCGTCCTCTGAAATTTCAGAAGAAGCTGATTCTGTTTTATTTAAATACTGGTGCGGATCATTTTCGAATTTATGTAGGCAACCTTCACTGCAAAAATGATAGGTTTTATCATGGTGCTGATGCGAGTACTCTGCAGCTGGCGTAACTTCCATACCACAAACGGGATCATGCTCAACATAACTAGCAGGATCATCACGAAACTTATGTTGGCAATGTTCACTACAGAAATTATAAGTGTAATCTTTGTAACTGTGATTTATTTCAGAATTTTCATTAACTTGCATACCGCAAACGGGATCAGTTTTCATTTTGTTCTCTCAGGATTATTGTGATTATTTTTGTTACCTAATGGTAAGACCACAATACCATGCGATAGTGCCATTTAATTGATATTTTGAAGAATCTAATTGATCCAGATCAATAGTAAGCTGTAAACAAAGGTCAAGGTAAGTACATGCGTATCGTTAATTCATTAACAACAGATGTTATTAATGCCAAGTGCAATTTTTGTTAAGTTATTTTTAATAAATTGATCAAGATCAGTTATTTATTAGTTGATCGTATTGAAATTAGATTCTTAGTGCACATAATTTTAGTAAGTAAATATTTTCTAATATAGATGGCAAAAGGAGTAATATCATGAAAACATTGAAAAATCATTTATAGCTGTTTTTGGAATTAGCGTAATAGTTGCTGTTAGCTTACTACCTGCCTATGCAATGGGTGGTGGACGTGGAATGGGCGCTCAAGCATCCCAAGTACGAATTACTATGCAACAAAGTGGTGCAATGATGTATCAAAACAACAATATGAATCAGGCTGGTAATATGAATAGAAATAATACGATTGCAGCTGACCATACTACTGGAACAAACCATAATGGTACTGGTAACCCAACTCCTGACACTAATCATAATGGTATAAGCAATCCAGATAAAGTTAATCCTCAAGCAGTAAATTAATGAAGTATAAACCGGTGGGGAAAGCGATTAATTAATGGTGGTGATGACCATGAGTACTATTATCGTATTCCAGATTATCCAATTGGGTTTCTTCTAAATAGTGAAGGAAAGCAAGTTTGAGTTTATTTCCCCAACCCGCACCCAGTGAATTGCCAGAAGTTTCAATCGTATTTTCAATTTGTTGCGTTGTCACTTCTAACAAATCATAGATGATAGTGATTAAATCGTTATTTATAGTAACATCTATAATTCCCATCATGGCTTTTAATTCATTTATTAGAGTCGCACGGCTTTCTATAGGGATAACTTGATCAAGTTTTAAGACTCTACGTTTTATAATTTGTTTGCCAAGTTGTTTTGCAGCTGGATGACCTGCGTTACCAATATAGAGGTGAGGGTTATATTCAAAACGGTCACGACATTGTTTAGAACAAAATGAAAATATACGACCTTGATAATTTAACGAAAAATCACCGGGGTTAACATCCATTAAACAAACATAATCATGAGTTGTATTTTTACTATTCATATAACTGATAAAACCTGGTTATTTAGCTTTAAAGTTAGACATAAATTCTTCTATTAAACTTGTAGGTACTGCTCCGGTTTGTTCCGCTTTTAGTTCTCCTGATGGTGAATAAATTAGAAAGGATGGCGTACCGAATAAATTTTTTCCGGTTTGCATTTCATAGAAATGATCAACTACGATAGGAGCCGCTATCAAGTTAGGAAAATTAACCTTGTGCTTATTTATAAATCCTGTAGCATTATCTTTAAATTCCCAACCATCCACTGAAATTCCCAGTACTGCTGCATCAGTGTTTTTGTGCTTATTATGAAATGAAATATAATTTGCTATTTCAGCATTGCAAATATGGCAATCGGATGCCCAAATCATAATGATTAACCATTTACCTTTACCAGTATATTCACTTATTTTGTGACTTTTACCGGAAAAATCCTGCAATAAAATCGCTTCATTATATTGTAATTCTTCACTTTCAGCAGAATTTGATAATTCAGTAGACCAGGCATATTCAATAACAAACATACCAGTTACGAATAACAGTATGAAGAATAAAAATTGTTGTAATTTAATATACATTTTTATTAATCAATTTTTATCCGGGATTTAGTCGTTATCGCGACTCGCGATATTTGATACTGGAATTCTGTTTTGATAGGTTTTGAATAATGTGGATGTTTAATAATAACGTTAATACGGTAAGGTCCTGCTTGATGCATTGCGAAATAATTACCATAAACCAGTTTATGATGAAATTGCATTTCGTCTAATATTTTTAATTCACTTTTATCATTCGGTGTTGATAATTGGACTGATATAACAGCATTGTTTAACCTTTCGTCATTTTTATTAAATAGCGCAATGGTAATATGATATCGATATTGACCAACGGGAAGACCACCATGCATGGTAGTACTCTTAGTTCCGGCTATCATTTCAGCAGGTAAAATACCTAAATAAATTGAAACACCATTTATAGTTTTATGTTGACTGGTATTTTTTTCAACCGCAAATGATTGATTAATAGCAATAAAACTTAGGAAAAGTATCACTAATATTATTCTT
>CAYOHQ010000143.1:0-8315 GCA_964403805.1 uncultured Thioalkalispiraceae bacterium
TTATTAATTCACCCATCACCTCAATGATGTTTTTTTCAGTTGCTTGTCTAATACTTATTTTAGCTATTAACTTAAACAGTTTTCGATTATCAAAAGTAGATATTATAACAGAATTACCATCACTACGTTCCTTCAAATGTGAACTAAATAAATTAAAATATAGTTTTTGTGTTGCTTTAGTTGATATCGATGACTTTAAAGAAATTACAGATGTATATGGACAGGACGTGTGTGATCAAATATTACGAATGATTGCATCACGCAGTTTATTACTCGGACGAAAAGGTTTTCCATATCGTTATGGTGATGAAGAATTTGCCTTAATATTTTATGATATGCAACTACATGAAGCTAACAAATATCTCGCAACACTATGTGATTCAATTGCAAACGAACCGTTCTTAATTCGCAGTAAAAAACGACCGATGTTCAAACCTAATTCGGTTTCGCCGGTAGGACAAACGGCTCGTAACACAATGTCCAAATCTATCCCAATATCGGTTAGTGTTGGAATTGCTGAAAAACAATCCCACCACCAAAACGCATTTGATGTTTTAAAAACCGCGAAAGAAGCATTAAATCGGGCAAAAGAAGAAACTCAATATTTCGCAGAAATTAGTTATTAATTTAGGCTAAGGTCTTTGATACAATTTCATAAACATCCTTAGACAAACTCTCCTCAGACATTATTTGATTTAAATTATCCTTCATTAATTTTTGACGACTTTCGTCATAATTGCGCCACTGGCTGAAAGCCTGAATCAGGCGTGCTGCAATCTGCGGATTTAATTTATCCAAAGCCAATACCTGATCGGCAAGAAATTGATAACCCGAGCCATCAGCATTATGAAATTGTGCAATATTAGCCATACAAAAACGTCCGATGAGTGCCCGAACTTTATTAGGGTTTTTAATAGTGAAAGCCGGATGCTGCATTAATGACTTTACCTTATCCAATGTTCCAGGTAATCGTGATGTAGCCTGAATAGCAAACCACTTATCAACAACAAGCGTATCGTGTTGCCAAATATCATAAAATTTATTTAAACTTTTTTGCTGATACTCATTTTCATGATCAACTAATAAATTCAAAGCCGCCATAACGTCGGTCATATTATTACTGTGCTCAAACTGTTGGGCACACAGTTTATGGTAATCAGGGTTATCCAACTCCATTAAATACGACAAACACACATTTCGAATACTGCGCTGCCCCATGTCATTATCATTAAACTGATAGTCGCCTTTTAATTCAGTTTGTTGATACATTCCCAAAAATTCAGTCTCAAGATTAATCACAAGTTGCTTGCGAATAAAATTTCGAACAAAATGAATAGCATCCGTATCGGCCGTATCACACTGATCGGCAATATAAGATTCTGAAGGTAGACCAAGGGCTTGTGCCTTTAATGCATTATCCAACAAGTTATTCGTTAAGGTTTTTTTGAATGCAGTAACATAATCCTGCTCAAGATCTAAATCATGACCAGTTTGATGTTGTTTTATTTTATCTAAAATTATATCCAGCACAAGTTCCTGACCGGCATTCCAACGATTAAAATCATCATTATCATGCGCAAAAAGAAATGCTAGCTCAGCATGACTACGCTTGGTTGAAATCTTAACCGGCGCAGAAAATCCTCGTAGTAGCGATAAAACCGGTTTCTCGGTAACATCATTAAATGTAAAATTCTGCTGCTGTTGCTTTAATTCTAAAACACACTCTGTTACATTATTACAACTGTCTTCACCTTTCAAATTCAAGTTTAAGGTTTCACCGTTAGAATTTAATAATGCCACTTTTACAGGAATGTGAAATTCCTTTTTAGTTTTCTGCCCCGGCGTTGCAGTGCAAGATTGAGTCAGTGTTATTGTATATTGTTGTTTATTTTCATCATACTGTTCAGTAAATTCTAAATTGGGTGTCCCGGCCTGATGATACCAGTTCATAAACTGCGTTAAATCAATCGAGTTTGTCGAATCCCCCGCAGACTCCATCGCAGTAACAAAGTCTTCAACAGTGACAGCCTGACCATCGTGCCGTTCAAAATAGGTATCCGATCCTTTTCTAAAACGTTCAGCTCCAAGCAGTGTATGAATCATGCGAACCACTTCAGCGCCTTTATTATAAACTGTTACAGTATAAAAATTACTGATTTCAATATATTCCTGCGGCCGCACCGGATGTGCCATTGGCCCGGCATCCTGACTGAACTGTGCGTTGCGTAAAATATTAACATCATCAATACGCTGAACCGCAGCCGAGTTCATATCAGAACTAAATTGCTGATCGCGAAAAACAGTGAAACCTTCTTTAAGACTCAATTGAAACCAGTCACGACAGGTCACCCGGTTGCCCGACCAGTTATGAAAATATTCATGCCCGATAATGCCTTGAATACGATAATAATCTGCATCTGTCGAGGTTTCAGGGCTAGCCAAAACACAACTGGAATTAAACACATTTAAGCCCTTATTTTCCATTGCGCCCATATTAAAATCGTTAACCGCAACAATCATGAAATTATCCAAATCGTATTCACGACCAAAAGTATCTTCGTCCCATTTCATCGATTGTTTTAAACACAGTAAAGCATGATCACATTTGTGTTTATTTTCATGTTCGACATACAAGTATAAAGCCACTGTCGTTCCAGACAACGTAGTAAACTCATCTTGTTGACAATGAAGATCGCCCGCAACAAGCGCAAACAAATAACACGGCTTGGGAAAAGGATCGTGCCAGCAAACAAAATGTCGCCCACCCTGCTCGTCACCACTATCAACTCGATTACCATTAGATAATAATATCGGAAATAATTTTTTATCAGCATGAATGGTAACTGTAAATAAAGCCATTACATCCGGTCTATCAGGAAAATAAGTGATACGACGAAAACCCTGAGCTTCACACTGCGTACAAAACATAGTACTCGATAAATACAACCCCTCCAAAGCAAGGTTTTCTTTTGGATTAATTTCCGTAATAATTTTAATTACAAATTCATCCGGCACATCTGAAATTACCAGGCTTTCATCAGTTAAAGAATAATCCTTTTCAGATAGTGTTTTGTTATAAGCCGATGAAGTAATCTCAACGGACAACAATTTGAGATTCTGACCATCCAATTCCAGATTATTACTGTCTGACTGTGAAGCAGGGTTACGACGAATTTTTAATTCAGACGTTACAATTGTTGCAGTTTCTTCCAGATTGAAATCCAGACTGACAGTATCAACCAGATATTCAGGCACAGTATAATTTTTTAAAAAAATTGTTTTTGGCTCTGAAATTGATTCACTTGTTAAACTATCCATATTGGCTCCAACATTGTAATTTTTTTATTTTTTAATTCTAACACTACCACGAGTAACAGTTTTCTTGCCATAACGCTCATTGATCGTATCAGATAACTTATCAATTATATCCTGTTTTTTATCCGAATGTGTAAATAGGTCGTGTTGCATGGCCTGCGGATTTTTAAAACCGGTAACACCCATACCAATTAAACGGATACTGTCCTTATTCTCTTTTCTTACGCTGGCAAATAATTTTGAACAAACCTGCCACAATTCCTGGGTGCTATTACTATCATGCTCCAGTGTAAAGGATCGTGTAATAGTATTAAAATCGGCATTTCGTATTTTAAGTTGTACGGTTCGCCCTTCGATATTTTTTGCTCTTAAACGACAAGCCACTTGTTCGGTTAAACCCAGTAACACCGATTTGAGTAGCTGGTCATCATAAATATCCGCAGCAAACGTAGTTTCATGAGAAATAGATTTTGCCTGATGTTCAGATTGTACCCGCCGTTTATCAACACCATTGGCTAGTTGCATTAAATGAATGCCCTGCTTGCCAAATTGCTCTAACATGAATATTTCAGCCTGCTGCCGTAATTGTTTAACCCGGGTAATGCCATAACGCTGCAAACGTGCCGCCGTAGCTTTACCAACCCCCCACAGGCGTGTCACCGGCATCGGGTCAAGAAAGTCATTTATTTTATCGTCCTGCACCACCATAAAGCCATCGGGCTTATTTTCATCGGATGCCATTTTGGCTAAAAATTTGTTCGGAGCGACCCCCACCGAGGCGATTAAATTTAATTCCGCCAATATCTCGTTTTTTATCTTTCGAGCAATTTCAATCGGTGAACCAAATAAACGGCGACTCGCAGTGACATCAAGAAACGCCTCATCAAGTGACAATGGTTCGATTAGTGGCGTGTATCGGGCAAAAATAGCATGTATTTGATGCGATACTTCAATGTACAGTGGCATGTTAACCGGTACAATTATTAATTCAGGACAAGCCCGTTTCGCCATCGACATTGGCATGGCACTGTGAATTCCAAATCGTCTTGCGACGTAACTCGCGGCCGATACCACACTTCGACTAGTCGCAGAACCGCCCACCACCACCGGTAAATTCGCCAACTCCGGATTCTCTCGAATCTCAACCGAAGCATAAAAAGCATCCATGTCAATGTGAATAATCAAAACAATTAACCAATAATACGGTATCGTAATAGAATGCTGGAAATTCAGTAATAATCATGATTGAATTCACTATCCAATAAAACAGAGTGTTTAATTATGTGTGGCCGTTTTACCCTTGGAAAACAAACCGAAGAAATAATAGACTATTTTGAGTCTCATTTTGATTACACACTTAGTGCCAAATCAATTAATAACTTTGCATTTAAATTTAATATCCCACCCAGCTCAGATATTCTAAGCCTACGTTACAATAATGAAAATCAACTCGAATGTCATCCACTACGTTGGGGATTAGTACCCTCATGGTCAAAAGGAATTGATAATCGCTTCAGCATGAACAATGCCCGCGCCGATACCATCAGCACCAAACCGGCATTTCGCACTCCGTTTAAACAACAACGCTGCCTGATTATGGCAGACGGCTTTTATGAATGGCACAGCGAAGCCGGAGCCAAACAACCGTATTATATAACACGTAAAGATCAAAATATTTTCACGTTTGCGGGTGTATGGGATCAATGGATTTCACCCGATCAATCAAACTCTATTCAGTCCTGCAGCATCATCACCACCGAAGCAAATTCATTTATGACTAAAATTCATTGCCGCATGCCGGTTATCATTTCAGAACAACACCAACATGACTGGTTATCTACAAAACAATCAAGTAGTCATTCAGAATTAATCTCATCGTTATTGCAACAATCAGATTACAGTGTCATGCAATCGTATGTGGTTAGTAAAACGGTGAATAGCCCGAAGAATGATTATCAAGAATTGATAAAGAATATTTCTAAAAAGAACTAGGAACTGCTGAACGTTAAGGCCAACGACTGTAATAAGAGTGGTAGCGCAATACTTTTTTAACATAGCGCTGTGTTTCTGAAAAGGGTGGAATGCCTTTATAATGAGTCACGGCAGTCTCACCGGCATTATAAGCCGCAATCGCAAATGGCAGGCTGTGTTGATAGCGTTTTAATAAATACCGTAAATGCCGCACACCCGCTTCAATGTTCTTGGAAGGATTATACAAATCTGAAATACCGTATAATGCCGCGGTAGTCGGCATCAGTTGCATTAAACCGGAAGCCCCTTTTTTTGAAGTTGCATTGGGATTAAAATACGATTCAGCATGCACCACCGCTTTCACCAATGCTTCATCCACACCGTATTCGGCAGCAAGTTGTTTAATTAATGGTGCATAACGTTTACGATTAACATTGGTGTCTTTTGTATTGTACCGACCTGTAATGATTTGCCCCATTCCCGTCATTTTACGACTGGTACGTAGCTTTTTATAAACGCCGTCATATTTTGGTCGATCGGTCATTACCCTACTACCATCAGGCAATTGATAAATATAAATAGCCGCAATAGCAGGCGATGATAAAAACCAACTGCTTAAAAGTAGCAGCAGAAATATCTTAATAAATATAGGGGTAATTTTATTGTGTAATACCGAGGAAACTGTCATAGCTAAATTATCGACCAGCTAGTCTAAACTTTGAATTTATAAATTATTTTAATGAGGAAAAAGTTATAAACACGCCATTGTGATATTATTGTGGGGTAATTATAAATACTTTTTCAAGCAATGTGCTTAAGCCACGTTCTTTAAATTTTTCATTCACTGACAGTATATCATTAGATTCTATGCGTATAACGTCTGAATTCGAGCTAAATAAATCGATAATTTCATTTTCAGACACAGCAAACGGTGGTCCGCTCATTTCATTTTGCAGATATTCCAACGTTACTAATAAAATTTTTGTATCAGGACAAACCGTATTTAAATGCTCAACATAAGCTTGACGCTGTTCCATTGGTAGTGCAACTAAAGCCGCTCGATCGAAAACAGCTTCCACAGTATCTAACCAGTTTGGCTTTATATTATAATAATCACCACAATAAATTGTAATATTTTCAGTTTTCCAAATTTTAAAATTATTTTGTTCGGTTACTGTCGCGGTAAGATTATTTTCACTAAAAAAAGCCTTAACAGCCAGCTCACTGCACTCAACACCAATAACATTGTAACCATAACTGGATAACCAAATCATATCGAATGACTTGCCACAGAGTGGTAAAAATACGGTTCCATTATCTGGCAAAGATAAAATCGAACGATGTTTTTCCAAATATTCATTGACCCGTCCTTCATGAAATCCGGTTTGTTCATTGAGCCACCGTTGTTGCCAAAATTCGACTTGGTTTACCATAATAATCCTGTTGCGATAAAATAAATTGATTATAACACTGATACTAAAATAAGAATATGTTCATGTCACTGGTAAGGTACGATAAACAATTCTAATATCTGTTTCGTGCACAATAAAGCGTTGATCATTAGCCACCCGCAAGCCAAGATAATTAACAAATAATACATTTTTATTTTTAACGCTATTAGCTTGATACTGACGATGTTGCTTAGTTATCTTTGAAACCAAACCTAAAGCAATAGAACAAATAAAGCCAACATCACAATCAATAATAAAATTTGTGATCCTGTTGTTTTATAAGTTAAATCAAAGGCGAAACCATAACGCGCACTTTTAACATCACGAAATATTTCTTCAATTTGCATTCGTGTTGCATGAATTTTCTTAACTTCCAATAACCACAGTTTTTTTCTTTAAGCAAATTTTTTTTACTGTGATTCAATTGGCAACGTTTTCCAAATTTCGTTTTCGTTGTTATCCAACAACAATATTGTTCCCCTCTAATGAACCACCCGCGACTTCAAAAACTACTTCTGGATAATTCTTAAGTTGTTCCACATCATGCACCCCTTCCGGAACAATTAATCGTTCCTGAATGCCATCGGTTGATACCAGCCGAACACAGGTGGGTAACGTTTCTTCACTTTCGGGGCTTTCTTGCAGGTTTTTGCTTTCGGTTATGTCGGTGTTGGCTGTTGCAACGTCTGCCTTTTTAGTGTGTTCATTAAAATTAATAATAGTGTCTTTTATGGCGCGCTCCTTTTCAGTAGTAGGGTTAACGGGATTTTTTTATTTTTTTTCAAGGAGTCATCAGAGTCTAACACCTTGAGCCTAAACTATTTGTATGCAAATTTAAGATTGATTTTCAATTTTATCGATTTTTACTTTTTTATGTATCTGCATAACATAGACAATACCCGATATTACAATTGCCATTATCAGCATATTAATAACGTTAGATAATTCATGACCATTCGTTTTAACAGTAATATAGGAAAGTGTAGCAATAGATAAAATTGAGCTCAGAGTAAATACGACAATTCGAGTATTGCGCTTAATTCTATTCAATGAAATAAATGAAAATGCATAAAACATAATGACATAGGCAGCACCAGCATCATTATCACTAGCTGAAATATATTGTGGAACGGTGATTAGGCCGGCTATAACTGCAATAATAAATAGCAAAACACCAAGATTTGATTGTTTTTGACGTTTTTCTTTTTCATCCATAATTGTAATTCTCCTGTATGTTATTGTGTTGTCTGATTTTTAGTTTGCCAATCGCCTTCACCCACACCCGACGCTTGCCAACCAGCCTGAATCGCTTGTTCACGGCTATGTCCCCATGGAAAAGTTTCTGCGGCATGAATAGCGGCATTGTGCATTTTTTCAATTGTGCTTAGCTCAATGTTTTTCCAATAGTCTTTTGGCCTGTTGTAGTTTTTGTCATACTGGGTCGATACCGGATCATGCTCACGTGCAAAATCATACGTGGGAACATCGGGTAAGGGTTTTGAGATATCCATAAAGTGTTGAACATCTTCCCACGCTAATTGCAATTCCCAGCTTTTACTAAAGGCCGTTGGGTTGGTG
>CAYOHQ010000144.1:0-8291 GCA_964403805.1 uncultured Thioalkalispiraceae bacterium
TTAATAATCAGATTAGCAATTTCACTAACTATTATAAGGTATTGAATCAGTTATTTAATAAAATACTTTAAGAAAGTGCTTTAACTTCAAATGGTATATAAGGTAATATTAATATAGTTTAAAATAATAATATCGTAGTGACTGTTTAGGGAGTAAACCATGTTCTCAGCAAAAACGCGCGAATTTCTTTCGTTTAGTAAAATCGCAATATATCCATTTTCACTTTTATTCGTTTTAATATTTACGGTGTCTTCTTCACAGGCAGCCTCATCTTTATTAAGCGAAAAAGTAGTGTTATTAAATTCACCCGTATTACGAAATCTTGATGCGCTGGTTGAAGCTGTTCATCAAGCGACAGTATCATCCCAGGTATCAGGACGGATTATTGATATCCCGGTGGATGTTGATGACTTTGTAGAAAAAGGCGGCATCATTGTTCAATTTCGCGACAAAGAAATTAGAGCAGCATACGATGATGCCAGTGCAAAATTAAAAGCAGCACAGTTATCGCATAATCGAATTAAAGATATTTATAATAAAAAATTAGTATCAAAATCCGCGTTGGATCAATCCGAAGCACGACTAAAATCGGCAGTTGCTAAACTGGAGCAAGCGCAGGAATCATTGGAAAATACCATCGTTCGAGCACCTTATAGTGGTATTGTCGTTAAAAGACTGGTTGAGGTTGGAGAAAGTGTTCGAGTCGGGACTAAATTAATGACGGGCTTGTCACTTGAAAAATTACGTGCAACGACACAAATTCCACAAGAAATAATTCATGCTGTTCGTAAACGAAAAAAAGCCTGGATATACGTTGGTGAAAAGAAAGGACATCGTATACCGGTAAGCTCAATGTCAATTAGCCCCTATGCTGATCCAGTATCGCATACCTTTTTAGTTCAACTTTATCTGCCAGATGGGGACCATAAAATATACCCGGGTATGTATACCAAGGTGAGTTTTAGTATTGATGAAAAAGAATCACTGGTTATTTCAAAAAAAGCGATTGCGTATCGCAGTGAAGTGACTGCAGTTTACGTTCGAAATAAAAATGGCAGTTTAAGTTTTCGTCAAATTCGATTAGGTCAAGATGTTGGTATGGAACAGATTGAAGTATCTGCCGGATTATCACAGGGTGAAGAAATAATCCTGGATCCGGTTCAGGCTGCAGTTCAAATCAAGTACCAAACTAAATAATCGAAAGGAAAATTAGCATGGAAAAGTTAGGTTTTTCAGGACGTATTGCAAAATCATTCTTGTTAACAGAAATAACACCACTGTTAGCACTGGTCGGTTTTTTACTTGGTTTGTTTGCGGTGATGATTACGCCGCGTGAAGAGGAACCCCAGATTAATGTAACGTTTGCAAATGTTTTTATACCCTTTCCGGGTGCATCGGCAAAAGAAGTTGAGCAAATAATCAGTTCACCCGCAGAACAAATTATTTCAGAGCTCGAAGGTTTAGAGCATGTTTATTCTGTATCACGCCCCGGAATGTCAATTTTAACAGTTCAGTTTCAAGTAGGGCAGGATCGAACCCAGGCTATTGTACGCTTATATAATGCAATCTATTCGAATAAAGATTGGTTACCTATAAATCTGGGTGTCGGACAACCACTAATTAAACCAAAAGGGATTGATGATGTGCCAATCGTAACGTTAACGTTATGGATTGATGACTACACCCGAGGAACCTATGATTTATTAAAAGTATCCCATGCAATAGAAACAGAAATTAAACGTGTAAGTGGTACTCGTGATATTTACACTATCGGTGGAACGAAAGATATTGTTCATGTCGTATTAGATAGTAGTGCACTTGCGGCACATAACATGTCAATCGATGATCTTAGAAAATCACTTAATTTAAGTAATGCCGCAATGCCGGTAGGGCATGTTGTTACTGAAAATAAAACCATTGCGATTCAAGCGGGTGAATTTTTATCGGCTGCTGAAGAAATTCAGGATTTAATTGTGGGTGTCTATGGCGGCTTACCAGTCTATTTGCGTGATGTCGCGACCATTAAACGTGGCCCGGAACAAGCACGGCACTATGCACAACACGGCACTACAAAAGGCCGTTATCCTGCAGTCACAATGGCTATTTCTAAACAACCGGGAACCAATGCAGTTGATATTGCAAATAATATTATTAAACGAGTTGATCAATTAAAAGGTATATTCATACCTGATGGTGTCAATGTTACAGTGACTCGAAATTATGGCGTTACAGCAGATCAGAAGGCCAAACACTTAATTAAGAAATTAATATTTGCAACAATTTCAGTTATTCTATTAGTGTTAGTCGCTATCGGTTATCGTGAAGCGATTATCGTGGGAGCTGCGGTTATTATTACATTGGCAATTACCTTATTTGCGTCATGGGCCTGGGGATTCACCTTAAACCGGGTTTCTTTATTTGCGCTTATTTTCTCAATTGGTATTTTAGTGGATGATGCGATTGTGGTCGTAGAAAATATTCACCGGCACATTGGTTTTGGCACTCAAAAGCTTAAAAATTTAATTCCAAAAGCAGTTGATGAAGTTGGTGGCCCAACGATTCTCGCAACTTTCGCGGTTATCGCAGCACTATTACCGATGGCATTTGTTACCGGCTTAATGGGGCCCTACATGGGACCAATTCCCATAAATGCCTCTATTGGCATGTTAATTTCATTAGCGGTGGCATTTATTTTTACACCCTGGTTATCGAATAAATTATTAGCAAACGTTAAGCATAAAGCCCATTCCGATAATGGTGGTGGTAGTAATTATAATTTTTTCAGTCGTGTAGTTGGCCCGTTTTTACGGGGTGATGCGGGTAAGGCTAATCGCTATAAACTATTAATGGCGATTTTATTATTAATTGGATTATCTGTTAGTTTAGCTGCGGCTAAACTGGTTGTTTTAAAAATGTTACCATTTGATAATAAATCCGAATTTCAAGTCATCGTCGACATGCCAGAAGGCACGCCGTTAGAAGAAACCAATCATGTACTAGGTGAACTCGGTAAGTACATTGCAACAATTCCTGAAGTTAAAGATTATCAAATTTATGCAGGTACTGCTGCACCAATTAATTTTAATGGTCTGGTTCGTCAATACTATTTACGTGAAGAGCCGCATTCTGGTGACTTGCAGGTCAATCTGGTTGATAAAAGTCTACGTGACCGTAAGAGTCATGAGATAGCCTTATCAGTACGAGGAGACTTACAAAAAATCGGTATTGAATTAAATGCCAATGTTAAAATTGTAGAAGTTCCACCCGGTCCACCAGTGTATTCGCCATTAGTTGCCGAAGTCTATGGTTTGGATTATGACGGTCAAATTACGGTTGCGAAACAAGTTCGCGCTATATTTGAAACCACTGAATCTATTGTTGATGTTGATGACACTGTTGAAGCTGGTGCAAAAAAATTAATCGTTAAAGTTGATCAGAAGAAAGCAGCATTATGGAACGTGTCACCTCAAACAATTGTTAGTGCAGTTTCAACAGCACTTAATGGTGAAGACGTCAGTTTTATGCACAATGGTAATGTTAAATATTCTTTACCTATTCGATTAGAAAACTCACTCGAAGATAAATCAACTATCGATGATGTTTTAAGTTATCGGGTTCGAAATAAGAATGGTAAATTAATTGCATTAGCAGATTTAGTTACTGTTAAAAATACTACCATTGAAAATGCGCGTTATCACAAAGACTTGCTACCGGTTGTATTCGTAACCGCAGATTCCGTTGGCGAGCTGGATAGTCCACTGTATGGTATGTTTGATATGGTGTTTCAGCTAAATGAAAAAATATTATCCTATGGTCATCAAATTAGCCAATCGTTTTTTTCTCAACCGGATAACCCCTATGAATACAGCTTGAAATGGGATGGTGAGTGGCAGGTTACTTATGAAACTTTTCGTGATATGGGTATTGCCTATTCAGTTGGAATACTAATGATCTATTTATTGGTTGTCGGCCAGTTCCGATCGTATGTCGTGCCACTAATCATTATGGCTCCGATACCATTAACTATTATTGGTGTATTACCGGGCCATGCACTTTTAGGTTCACAATATACAGCAACATCAATGATTGGGATGATCGCGTTGGCAGGTATCATTGTTAGAAATTCAATACTGCTGGTGGATTTTATCAATCAGCAGGTTCGTGAAGGCATTGATTTTGAAGTTGCCGTTATTCGATCCGGTGCTGTGCGCGCGAAACCCATCATATTAACCGGTCTTGCAGCTATGTTGGGCGCATTTTTCATTATTGATGATCCGATATTTAATGGACTGGCAATATCGTTAATTTTTGGTATTTTGGTTTCTACAGTTTTGACCTTAGTGGTGATACCCGTAATGTACTATGCCTTTATGCGTAACAAGCTAGATACATTGATCGATACGCCTGAAGAACAAAACCAATCGGTAGTTGACTAAGTTACTGAAATAACATTTCTGCACTCTAAATCTCCCGTATAAGCGGGAGATTTATATTTAAGTATTGAATTTATGTTGGATATTGTTATTCTGGGTTTAGGATAAATAGTCAACATTAAGGACAATATTAATGAATCCCCGGTTTCATTCAAGCCAGCTCAACATTGTATTAATTATTTCAAGTATATTATTGTTAAATTCGTGTGGTGTCATTGATGGCAACAAGCCTCGAAATGTGAGAAAGGCACAACTGTATTATGGTGAAGATCATTTAACTAAAATAAAACAGCTCACTTTCACCGGAGAAAATACCCAGGCATCTTTTTCACCAAATAATAAAGATATTATATTTCAGTCCGTTCGTGACAGTTTACGTTGTGATGCCATATTTCGAATGCACAGTGATGGTAGTGACATCAGTCAGATATCGTCAGGTAAAGGGATAGCCGCTTCAGCCAGCTATTCAACAGACAATAAATACATACTTTATTCTTCAACTCAAAAAATAGATTACCAATGCCCGAAAAAGCCAGAATTTTCAAAAAATTATACCTGGCTATTATATTCCGGCTATGATGTTTATATTGACGATCCAACTGGTGGTAGTGCTGAACGTTTAACAAAATCAAATGAATATGATGGTAAAGCTGTTTTCTCCCCAAAAGGCGATAAAATAATTTTTAGCTCAAATCGATCCGGCGATATAGAGCTTTATAGTATGAATGTCGATGGTAGTGCAGTAAAACAAATCACTCATGGGGTCGGTTATGATGGTGATGTTGTGTTTTCAAAAGATGGCAAAAACATAGTCTGGCGAGCATCCAGACCGAAAGGAACAGCATTACAGGATTATCGTTATCAACTATCACAAGGTTTCATTCGAGCAGGAAAATTTGAACTTTTCATGATGAAACTCGATGGTGGTAAACCCATCCAACTTACCAGAAATGGAGCATCAAATTTTTGTCCAACATTTGATCCAAATAGTAATAATATAATTTTCTCATCAAACATGAGCCAAAAAGATGGCCGTAATTATGATATCTACACTCTTAATTTAAAAACACGTAAACAGGAACGCATCACTTATTACAGTGGCTTTGATGGTTATCCTGTTTTTTCTTCCGATGGCAAGAAATTGCTATTTACCTCAAGTCGAAATTTTCGATATAAAGCAGAGAAAAATATTTTTATAGTAAACTGGGACGTAGCAGGAATTTACACGCGCTAATCAATTAAGTAAGGCAAGGTTAATTTTATTAATTGTGTAATAGTGATGTTATTACGCATATAGATATCTTACACTAATATTTAAACGAACTAAATATTGGAATAGGATATGACTATTTTTTACAGTAATTTTTATAGCTCTAATTTTTTCTATTTAGCATTACTTCTGTTAACCGCCTGCCAAAATACAGCGACAATAAAATCACCAGTTAATAAAGATGATGTTATTTTTGCAAATCAACTTTGGCAAGTTATGTTTGAAACGCGGCTAGTTGGGGAGAATGCAATACCGCTAAAGCCATTTTTTGGTGGCGCAAAACCACACGGCATGATTCTCGAGGTTTACAGTCATCAACTAACAGTCGGGAAACATAACGGATTTTTAGTACTAAAACGCAACTACAATGGCAGCGATGTGTCGGTTACTAATGTTAAAAAAAATCGATCTCGATATTTAAGTTCAATTACCATTATGTATCAACGTGAAAGTGGTTATGATAAAAATAATCTCAATATGTTTTGGGCTAAGTATCAGCCAGATGGTAAATTATTTGTTAAGAATATGATGGGGACAGAAATGCCACTAGCCGGACGTTTGATAAAAGGTACCGATAATAACAATAATAAAGGCTGTCTTTATTGCCACGCGTCGGCGGGTGGTGGTGATTATATTTTTTATCCCGATATCAGGTTACCAGGGTTTCATTACACTGAGTAACAGTAGCGCCAGACCCGGTTTGGTTTGGCGCTACGGCTTGTTAAATAACGGTTATGATGCAGGAATTTTTTGCCCAAACACAAAATCGCCGCCAGGTGCTGCTTTATGGCAGCTGATGCAACCTTCATCTTTACCCTTTGCAACTCGTCCTGCGAGAGCAATATCCATCATCATTTTTTCTTTGGTAAATAGGCTGCCGTTAGGTTTGTATTTAGCCCAAAACCAGTCTTTGTCTTCAACATCATAACCAGTTTCACGCTTAAACATCACGGTAACCGCTTTTAAGTATTTTTTCGGATCTTTTTCAACTGAAGCAATACTCACACCAGGTCCAGCGTAGTTGCGCTTAATAATAACTAGGCCGGTATGACCATTAACCTTAACTTTCTTGTGCAAAGTTTCCAGAAACTTTCCGTGTGGTGGTGCTCCTGCATAAACGCGTGAGCGTGTAGCATTGTTTCCAACCAGTTTTTCGTGTTTTAAAACTTGCCATAAACTCGCAGCATTTTCCTTATCGGTACTGGAGCCCATCGGGATCATACCCATACTATTCATCATGCTCTGACAACCCGTTAACGTCACGGTGGTTGCTAGAATAACACCACTGATTCGTAATTTTCTATAGATACTCATTATTCCTGCTCCTATCCTGATTGAATGTTTGTATCCTTAGATGCAGGATTTCAAAGATTGGTTACACAATTAGGAAAGAAATTCTTAAATTACACCTGTAAGAGCATTACTATGCCGTCTAATCGCATCGGTCATGAAACTCATGAATGTTTTTATTCGCGTGGTATCACGTAAATCTTTATGGGTGAGTAACCAGATATCCCATGCAGGAATAACGGTTGCAGGTGGTACACGTTGCAGGTCGGATTCAACATCACACATAAAGCATGGCAAGATAGTAATACCTAGACCTGCCTTGATCGCAGCCAATTGTGACATTGCATCGGGTAATAAAT
This sequence comes from uncultured Thioalkalispiraceae bacterium, assembly GCA_964403805.1. Classification (GTDB taxonomy): domain Bacteria; phylum Pseudomonadota; class Gammaproteobacteria; order UBA6429; family Thiohalophilaceae; genus CAYQUC01. The sequence goes on from CAYOHQ010000144.1 coordinate 7,353, forward strand.
GGTGAATCGCGATATCCGGAAAGGTACTTTTTTTAATCCATCGATCATCGGTGGCAGTGTCCCAGCCGATCCAGTTAAGTAAGTCAGTATTACCTGTCTTTATGTATTCTTCCAGATACTGTTTTGATGCATAAACTGATTTAGTGTATTTAATAATTTTGCGGCCAACGAGATGATCTGGTGGTGTATTGGTTATTCGAATTGCAATATCCGCTTCACGCTTACTTAAATTAAATTCTTCATAGGAAACCAGTAATTCGAGATCAATACCGGGATAGGTTGTTGTGAATTGCACTAAATCAGGCGTTATAAGATTAACAATGGGAGCTGGCATAGTAACGCGTATCTGGCCGCTTAATTCAGCATCACGTCCCAGAACTTTTCGATCGAGAGTATTAACTTCTTCTTCGATTCGTTTAGCACTATCTAACATTTCTTCACCGGCGCTTGTGAGAGAATACCCTGTTGGTAATCGATCAAATAATCGAACATCTAGTTTTTGTTCGAAGGCATTTATTCGGCGGGATACCGTTGAATGATTAACACCCAGCAAAGCCGAGCCACCGCGTATAGAGTTCTTTCGCGCGACTGCTAAAAAATATCGAATATCATCCCAATCCATGGTGCATTATTGCAACAATAGAATGCAATAATCAAGGGTTACGTTTCAATATGACACCAGCTATTCTAAAATCACAAATTTACTAATGTAAAAATTAATAACATGAAAAATAACACCTCAGCATGGTTGGATTATCCAAATTATCAAATTGAGATCAAATCAATTGATAAACGGATAGTAGTGGGAATGAATACTAGTGTAATTGTTGATAGCACACAGGCTATGGAGTTGAATGAACAAGGCCATGAAACAATTTATTATTTCCCCGAAGATGATATTCAAATGAATTATTTAGAAAAAATAGACAAAGAAACATT
>CAYOHQ010000145.1:0-8286 GCA_964403805.1 uncultured Thioalkalispiraceae bacterium
AAATATATTGCTTGAAGCTGGCGAGGTAGAAGAGACTAAAGGGTTATACCGCCCTATTATATTAAATATGATGGGTTTAGCATTAGAGAAAAATTTACGGCCTGAAAGCAGACGCCATTTAATTTGGCGAGGGAAGCGTAGCGTGTTACGACGATTAATTGATAATGAGTTAGGTCATAGTAATCTTACTCGTCAAGTTCTTCTACCATTGGTCACAGATGCTGGTACTAAACGCGCACTAACCATAAATAGTATTGTCGAAAAAAGTGAAGTAAATCTGCGAGACACCCGTGCAACTCTCAGGAAATTAGAAATTTCCGGGATTGTTCATCGCTTAAGTGAAACCACCGACACTTGGGAAATTGCCCATGACTTTGTCGCTAGAATACTCAGTGGGCTGCTAACAACTTGGAAACTGTCCTTAATAAGGGTAATGAAACCGTGGTTGATACCTATAATCAGCTTAGTGCTGGTCGTACTTCTCGTATTTCAAACCAGTGATGCGAATAAAAAAGTAAGTACCGCGATCTTAAACATGGTAGGAGCTGCTTCTATTGCGGCTTTTCAATTTAATGATCACAAATTAGCTCAAAACACCGCTTCTTTATGTAGCCGCATAGACAGCTGTGTCTTTGTGGCATTTTATAAGCTAGATGGTAATTTATTTGCAAAATTCACAATAGATAATGAGCAGTGGCCTCAATATAAAAGAATAGCGCTAAAAATGATTACCTTGATCAAAGCTGGAAACAATTCAGTACAAAATTTTAAAGATAATGGAATTTTGTATTCAGGCACATATATAGAGCAATTAGGTAGTAATTTTGGGATTGTTATCACTGGAGTGAGTGTGGAATAGTGTATGCAATTATTAGTTTACTAGAACTTGCTGACGCAAAACTAACAAAGAATCTCCCTTCACGATTCCGAAAGCGTTTCTGTTTGCAATGCGATATTACCCAGTAATCGATCCATTGCTTTTATTTATGTTTCACAAATCCGGAACCGGTCATCCCAGTGATGTTAAGGTTAATTTCCCTTGATTTAATAAACTCTGTAATGCTCTCATCAAATGCCCAAGATGGCGTTTGTGTATTTCAGGACATGATTTTTTTAAATAATTATGTAACAATTCGAGACTATGCATGGCATTTCCTTGTGATAAGTGAAATTCGTGTTTGTCTTTTATTTGATCATAACGTGCCATGCATAGCCTATTTAATTTAGCAAATTACTGAATTGTATCGTTAATTTGTGTGAATTTGTTAGGGTGCCGCGTCCTGCGGCACACGGTCTTGATTAGGCTATCCCAGTTCCAAATCCTTACTTATTCTTTCATTTGTAGTTATGCTGAATCGCTACTTAAATTTTATTTAACCATAAAAATACTGCCATTTTGCATTAGTCACTTTTTCTAGCAGCATTAAAAAATTATCTACCGGCAATGCCAATTCTGCCTGAATACCATGAAATAAAATTGCTGATTTATAAAAGCCAGCTGTTTTTTTCCAATCAATATCCAATAGTGAAATTTCTTGAGTGCATTGAGAACATGATACATTTAATGTTGATTTTTTTTCCCAGTTTATTATTAAATTGTTCCATTCCGGAATTTTAGATTTACACTTTGGACAAATGGCTTTTACGCCAAAATCGGTTTTATTAAAACTGAATTTATCAGTATTAAAATTAAATTGAATATAGTTTAAATCTGCTATAGTTTGTTTAAGATCGGATGCTGTTATTGTATTGCGGGGTTCAAAATTTAAATAGGGTGAGCATCCAATAAAACTAATGTAGTTAAGATAATTTTTTCCAGAAAGATAACAGTCGGAATTATTTTGGTTTATGGCCGTACTAATTACTTCTAAATCTGTTAAAGCCGTAATCAACTTCGTCTTGTAATTAGATAAATTTAAATGTTCGATAGGATGTAGTACCAGGCAGTTCAATTTAGACACTCTTTATGAAAAATACAATAGAAACAATTCTATCACAAACAAGCAGCCAGCCAAGAGTGTTAACAATGGTTACGACACTAAATGGCCAGTTATTTATTGAAGAAAATGATGAATACCGTTGGATAAAGGATAATTACAATGCCTATTATAGTGTTTTAGATAAATCGGCACCTGAGCGGTTGGTTTTACCTTATTTGCAAACAATGATGGCGGTGCTATTGTTTATGCCTGAGCCCAGGACAACACTTTTGTTGGGGGCTGGTGGTGGCGCTATTTTACGATTTTTATGTAAATTTATTCCTGATAATACGATACAGGCTATCGATTATGATAATAAAGTCATTGAAATAACCGAAAAATTTTTTATGAATGTTCTGTATTCTGACTGTGCTATTACTAATAATGATGCATCGCACTACATTTCCAATTCTTTATCTGATAGTGTTGATTTAATTTTGATTGATTTATTCGCGCATGGCAGTATCCCGAAATTTTTTAATGAAGTCACTTTTTACGAACAGTGTTTACGATGCTCAAATAGCGGGGTTGTGGTATTTAACTTGATTATAGAATCAGAATATTCATTTAAATCGATTATGAATTTAGTATTCTCTGTTTTTAATAAACGGTGTTTGTGTCTGACTGTGGCGAATTACAAAAATATTATTGTTTTAGCCTTTAGTGAGAGTTTTGAAATTGAAACGGATGTTTCAGTATTACGCGAAAAATGTGAAAATCTGAATACTATCTATGAATTAAATTTTGATGAGCTGCTCGATGAGATAATTACGACAAATGTCAGTAAAGATAATAAATTACAGTTTTAAGTTTATTTTGAATTAATTTTGTTAGTGATTACCAAGGTTGAAATTAAACCAATAAATACTGCAAACCATAATGATGTAATTCTAATGATAATGGGTGCTATTATTACAATTTCCGTTGGTGCACCGAAATAATATAAGAATACACCCATCACAATTTCTGTGCTGCCAATCCCACCCGGTATGAAAGACAATGCCCCTGAAATTAATGCAATTGAATAAATACTTATTGCTATAAATAGTGGTAATTCAAAGCCTAGTTGATTGAGTAATATGTAGAATGCTGTTCCCTGGGCGAACCATGCCAAAAAACCGATAGTGAAACCTAATATTAATGTTTTTGTCTGTAACAGCGTTTTTGTATGTTCTAGCAATGAACTTATAGTATTGATTAATTTAGTAAAATTTAATGAACTTGTTTTATTTTTAAAGTGATTAAGAATTTTATGTGTCAGTCTTGATTTTAGGAGAAAAATAAATGTTACTATGACGATTGAAAGTAAAATTATAAATAAATTGTATTCATGGTGTTGGTATAACAATAAACTGGACAGAATAGTCACTACCGCTAAATCGAGTAATCGTTCTATAACAAATGCAGAAATACTTTTTGAATAATTAACACCGTGTTGAAATAAATAAAGTGAACGGATGGTTTCGCCAATTTTTGCCGGTGTAACTGTTAATGCGAAAGCCGATAAATAATATAAGAAATGTTGCCGATGAGGGATAGCGTAACCGAGCTTTACGATGAAGTAGCTCCAGCGACTATAGCGCAATATATAGCTACTAAAGGAACACGCGATCAAGCTTAACCAAGCTGTAGTATCTACTTGCTTAATTAGTGAAATACTATCATCCCAGCCTAAAAAAATTACCGAGCCCAAGTAGAGTGACATTGCTATTAGAATGGCTAAAATGATTGATTTCAGGTTTTTTTGGATAAACATATAACGTGATTTTGTGTTCGTGATAAAATCACGTTAGTATATAACAGATAACAAACACACAGGCATTTAGCCTGAATAAAATTTATTAAAACAATAGGGTACTTATATGGCTTCAACTGTGGATGACTTAACAATTGATTACACCGAAGATGATAAACTGATAATTAGGCAACTTGATAAGGAGGTTCTTACAAAAGGGGCTTGGTCAACAATTGTCTATCGTTTTGAAGAATGGAATCGTACTAAAGAAGAGTATGGCCCTAATAAATATTCGATTCGCCGATATCAAAAGCGAAATGACGAATATCGTCAAAAATCAAAATTTAACATTACCAACCGTGGTCAAGCTGAAAAACTAATCGCAATATTACAGCGGTGGTTAGATGAAAATCCTGAATAAATTTGGCTATACTGTGGTTATTTAGTCTTTATAACATTAGATACTGTTTTTATGTAAAAAGTGTTACTTCGTATTTCATGAATCATGGCTGTTTGTTGGCCTGTTTTATGCATTATATTTAGATAGTTAAATATGAGATTACAAATATGAATACGGTCATGAAGACAATGCGAAGTTATATAAGACATCCGTCAGATATCCCTCTGGAATACAAACTAGAGTCTGTTGCTGATAGTGCCACTTTAAACTTGAATAATGTTAGTTATGGTGGTGTTTCGTTTAATTCTGAGCATGCGATTAAAGAAGGTTCAATTATTGAGCTTAAAATCCTGTTTGTTCAGCCGGAATTTGTCAGTAAATGTCAGGTTAGCTGGTGTCAAATGGAAGGTGATATTTACGTCATTGGTGCAATGTTTTTGGAGCAAAATGACGTTTATATGGCAAGAATGGTTGAACAAATTTGTCACATTGAGCACTACAAAAATGAAGTTAAACGGCGGGAAGGGCGTACCATGAGTGGAGAACAAGCAGCCAATGAATGGATTGCCAAATTTGCGAGTAATTTCCCTAAATTAAATTGAGGTAATTCATTTTCATTACAAATGGGGTTGATTCAAGATTACCATTTGTGTTCTATAACAGGTAAGATTAACAGGTATTTTTAACGGATTTAGCAACTAATAGACCACTATTTTTATGGATAGACGAAAAGTACTTGGATATTTATCAGTCATCGGCATTTTTGGATTCTATGGCAAGCGCTTCCTGACTCCGAAAGCAACAGAACCAACTCTTTCGAAACAAATAAAACAAAGTTCTCGCCGAAAAGTTAAAACAAAACTGAAACAACTGTCTCAAACGGTGTCTGTACCTGTTCCTGAAAAAATTACTAAAATAACTCAAAATAGTTCGGTTATCTCAACCGATGCCGCCGTTGTAGATTATCTTTATAAAATAAAACATTTTGAGAATGATTTTAAATCTGATTTTTTTCTTAGTAGTGATGATTTTTTTGTTTTAAAACGTTTATCCCGTCGACTAAATCGTGCTCAAAAAACTATTGGCTATATGAATTTTAGTATTCTGGATTTCCCTATGCTGATGAAGTATTCAAAAAATTATCAAGCCATCGGGCGTTTTACAGATTCTGAGATTGCATTGATTGAGGAATTGATATCACGTTCAGCTGCAGACTATGGTTTTTTTGGTGATAAATTAATAAATAATTTAAACGACAAAATACCGGCACAACATTTAATAAAAATTTCAAATTCCGGCCAGTTTTTATATAAAAATCAGGCTAAAAAATTATTCACAAAGATTCAAGATGAAATTGGAGAACGTGTGATTTTAACATCGGGAGTGCGTAGCTTAATGAAGCAATTACAGTTGTTCACAGCCAAAGCGGTTAAAACCGGTGGTAATTTATCGCGTGCATCACGTTCACTTGCTCCTCCTGGATATTCCTATCACGGTATTGGCGATTTTGATATCGGTGATATAAGGTTAGGGAAACTTAATTTTACCGAAAAATTTTCCGATACTTCCATATACAAAAATCTTATCGATTTAGGATTTACAAAAATTAGATATGAGACGAATAATAAATTCGGTGTTCGGTATGAACCCTGGCATATTAAAGTGAGTTAAACGATGACTAGTCCTTTTAAAACAATTTTTATGATGCTTTTAGTATTGTTTTTATTACCCAATACCGTTTTTGCTCAAAAGTTGCAGTTTAGTTTGCATAAACTGGAATCAGAACTAAAAGGTCCCAGAATACTGGTATTGGGTGGTATTCAGGGTGATGAGCCTGGTGGTTTTAATGCGGCATCATTGCTAGTCACGGATTATAAAATTACACGGGGTTCAGTTTGGGTTGTTCCTAATTTAAATTTTGAGAGCATTATTAAACGTTCACGTGGTGTTCATGGAGACATGAATCGTAAGTTTTCGCATATCAAACGTTCAGATCCGGAGTATCAGTCAATTCAAAAAATAAAATCTTTAATCGTGGACAATGATATTGACATAATTTTAAATCTTCACGATGGCAGTGGTTTCTATCGAAGCAAATACATAGACAAACACCATAATCCAAATCGATGGGGTCAGAGTATTATTATCGATCAGGATAAAATTAAAGCAGAAAAATTTGGTGGATTACAATCTATAGCTGATAAAGTTAAACAATCTGTTAATAAACGCATATCGAATTCAAAGCATCATTATGCAGTCAAAAATACCTGGACTAAAAATGGTGATGTTGAAATGGAAAAAACACTAACGTATTTTGCAATTAAAAATTCCAAACCTGCATTTGGAATAGAAGCCAGTAAACATTTTTTAACACATCAACGTGTTTTGTTTCATTTATTGGTTGTTGAAAGTTTTATGGAGCAAATTGGAGTGGAATACCAAAAAGAATTCAAACTAACTGAAAATAGTATCTATAGATTACTAAATAATAATATCAAATTGAGTTTGTATAAAAATCATATTCAATTTGACATTGCTAAAGCCAGAAAGAAAATCGGATATGTTCCAATGGATAAAAATATTCCACTGCAGTTTAAATCCAACAATCCTCTGGTGGTTATTACTTCATCAAAAACCAGAAAATATAAAGTTAACTTTGGTAATAGGCAGCTTACCTATCTGGAACCAGAGTATTTCGATTTTGATTATACTTTGTCAAAAGTGGGTTTTGTAATTGATGGTGATTTTCGGGATATTAAAATTGGTTCCAGAATAAAGGTTAAAAATCATTTTATGGTTAACCATATTAATGGTTATCGTGTCAATGTAATTGGTTATCGTAATAAATTATCACGAAACGAAAGTGGCTTTGTCATTAAAAAATCCAATATCAATAAACGTTTTTCTATCGATAAAACGGCTAATGTTTATCGAGTTGAATTTTATGAAGGTAAGAAATTTAGTGGTATGGTATTAGTAGAATTTAGCAATCAATCTTATACTTCACTTGATAATATTTTACTAAAAAATTACATGTAAAAATATTTTTAGTTGAAAAAGTAAACCTCCCCATATTCATGTCGACCAACCCTCAGATTTTTATAATTATTAATCATAATTATTGTTTTTAAAATTTCGGGTGTTGATATTTTATTGACATTTAGTGCAATTGAAATAAACAATATTTCATCATCCTGATTTGTTATATCTATAAATTGTTTGAGACCCTGTTTGGATGTGGTTGGTGCTAGTGATTTTAGCGTGTGAATTTGTGTATCCCAAATTACATCTTTGTTGTTAAATATTCCTGGGAATTGTATGTGTGCAAGCCTTGTTTCAAGGCTTATTAATTTGTAATCCATTACCTTGATTTATGCTTGGATCTGATTTCAAAATTTACAATGGATTGGATTATGTCATCGTATGGGAAGTTTTCGATTGATTTGTATTTGGAAGTCGTGTTTTTTAATAGCGCTATAATGTCGGATATATTTTTATCATCCGTTTGTTCTATTAATCGTTGCAAACCAAGTAAGCCACCAACCTGTATTTTTATTTCTTTCTTATGGGGCAGTGGGCCGTCAATTTTGGTTTGTTTTAATGAGAAACGTGCTTGTTCTCGCAAGGTAGTTAAAAACAAATTACATTTTTCTTTTGACTCACTATTCTTGTATTTTATATCTTGTATTTTGTGTTTTGTATAATGTTTGTCTTTAGCGTGGATTTGTTTTGTTTGACTGTGTTTTGTGTTCAAGCAGAAGACGGCAAACGAGGGTCGCCTTAGTCTCGTGGGCTCGGAGATGGGTATAAGATACAGGTATAGTCGCGACGTACGCGGATTTGTAAAGCGGTCCAAGTAGCCATAATCTGGACTAACCAATTGCTCCCGGAAGTGCCCATTCGGGAAACGGTACATCGTCCGTTCGAAGGGCATTGACCCCGGTTAGTCCTACATGATGAAGCAAAAATTGAGGGCCAATCTTCCTGTCCGTCGTGTTGAACTGCGGTAAATCACCGCCTCCATAATGACGATCGCCGCTCAGCGGTAGCCCGATAAAGGAGGCATGCACCCTAATTTGATGCGTCACTCCAGTGCTCACATATACCCACCCAACCATCCGCGCCAACGACCCAGGGGAGAGAGCGGTGGTCGCGGGCGCGGCTAACACACA